>CANLED010000001.1 GCA_947489175.1 Chitinophagaceae bacterium
CCTGGCCACACCCAACCACTGGCATGCATTGCAAACCATCTGGGCCTGCCAGGCCGGGAAAGACGTTTACGTGGAAAAGCCCGCCACGCACAATATTCACGAGGGCAAGAAGATGATCGAAGCGGCCTACAAATACAACCGCATTGTGCAACACGGTGTGCAGTTGCGCAGCTCAGTGGCCATCCGCGAAGCGGTGAAACACCTCGAAGAAGGACTGATTGGAAGGGTATACATGTCGCGAGGATTGGTGTACCGCAGAAGGCCAGACATTGGCAACAAGGGCATCTCTCCGATTCCTGCAGGACTGAACTACGATCTTTGGTGCGGACCTGCACCGATGCGTCCTTTCAGCAAAAACCTTGTTCACTACAACTGGCATTGGCATTGGAACTATGGCAATGGTGATGTGGGCAACCAGGGTATTCATGAAACCGATCTCTGCATGTGGGGATTGGGCGTAGACCAGCTTCCTGAGCGCATCACTTCCATGGGTGGAAAATTCCTCTGGGACGATTGCAAGGAAGTGCCTGAAATACAAACATCCATCTACCATTATCCCAAACAAAAAAAGATCATTCAGTTTGAAGTCCGTCACTGGAACACCAACCTGGAAGATGGTGCAGGTGTGGGCAATATATTTTATGGCGAAAAAGGTTATATGGTGGTCAAGGGATACAATACCTACGAAACCTATCTGGGCGAAAAAAGGGAGAAGGGACCAAGCCGTTCTGAAGGCGGTGAAATGGGTCTTCATCTACAAAACTGGTTTGATGCCATCCGCGCAAGGGACATGAGCATCCAACACGGGCCGGTTCAGACTGGACACCTCTCCTCATCACTGGCACATTTGGGCAATATTTCCTATCGCCTTGGCCGCCAACTGGAGTTCGACCCTGTGGCCGAAAGGTTCATTGGCGAAGGCGAGAATGAAGCCAATGCCATGCTGAGCCGTGATTACAGGGCACCTTATCTTTTGCCAGACGTCATCTGATTTTCTTAACGAGGATAAAACAAGCCAGCCGTTCAGCATCAAGGGGTAGCCCAGAGCAGGACAGCTGGCTTGTATATATATGGTATTTTGAAAGCCAAATGTAATGAAATCAAAACCCTGTGATTTTCTTTAGAAGATCAAAAAATTGCTTTTTTCTTTCAGTGTCAATTTTCCAACTTGCTGGCATACTTTGGAAGCCTGTTTCAAATGGCTCATCCTTTTTTCTGAAATCAAAATAACCCCAGCTTATATAGTTTTGAAAAGAAGTAACCATATTATTTTGTGGCTTATCAAAATTAAAATGGTCATCTTCATTATTAACAATAGGCATTTTCTTTTCTCCTATCAATTTTTTAAAATCATTATAGTAAGCAACCAATGTATCCTGATTGCTAATTCCGTTCCCATGCACTAGCAAAAAGTCCGAGGCATCAATCACTTGTTTAGTTGGCCTATTTTTTCCCTGGTAACTTGTGGTTACAAGATAACGATGTCCATTTTCGCTTTTTAAATTATGCACCATTTCAATAAGCTCATGAACACGTGATGGCTTTAAAATATCATGTTTATATCCATTGAAATTACATTCGTTATTTATCTCAATAATTACGTTTTTATAATTTTCTCTATGAAGCCAGTTTATAGTTTGTCTTACAGCTTTCTTTACTGCTAACTCATCATTCACACGCTCATCTTGACCAAAATAAAATATACCTAAGATACAAATCATACCTAAATCATCTGCCTTGTTTAAAATCTTACGTAATCTTTGCATATACTCTTTACGCAACCCGCCACTACTGTCAATAGCTGAGTTATACCAAGGTTGTTTGTTTGAATATCCGTAAGGACTTCCACCCTGTAAATTAACTGTAAATGCGAGTAAACCATTGCTTTTCCATTCGGGCATGGCATTCACAAATTCATTAACATTTCTCTCTGCATCCCATTTTTTTGTATCAGGATATGCCCAAAGATTTCTTGTACTGTCATTCAAGTCGTCGAAAATCCCCTGTACCATTCGGCTGTTGGGCAATAACCCTTGTACCTTAATTCCGTTATAGATTCGGCCTTTAAAAGTTGGATTGCCATTGATATAAAACTCATCACCTACTATGGTTACTTCTGTTTTTCTTGGGTGTAATTTCTTTTGCGCAAGAAGACATTCATGAAATAATACAAAGAGGATTAAAGTGCTTAAAATTGTCTTATTCATATACGGTTATTGTCAGATAATGATTTATTCTTTAATTAAACGAAGCATTATACTTGCATGAGGCGCTATGCTGTAATTTATATCTTTATTGGCTTTCCCAATGCTGGCTTTTTTCCAAGCATCCCTGACAACATAATTTCCTTCAAGACCAAGTTCACTTAGTAAAACAGTAATTTTCTTTTCTGTATCATTTAGATTAAATAAAGCAACATTCACAAATTTACCGTTTAAAGATTCTGAAGCCCAGCAAACCATCTCATCTTTTCTAAATACTTGGCGGCTATTTTTGCTGTTTTGATTAATGTCAATAATTTCTGCATTAGTCATGAGCTCAGTTTCTAATGCCAAATTCTCAGGGAGGTTACCCCCCATCATTAATGGACTTCGAAAAATACTCCAAAGTGTAATATGGGTTCTGGCTTCTTCTGGTGTAAAACCAGAACGACGCGGTTTTCCTACAGGACCTCGTTTAGCAATGGCGCCGATTTGTAACATATCAGCATCGGGCCAATTACCTGGGCCAGAATAAGGAGCCCATTGGGCAAGAATTGAAAATTGTTCCTTTAATTGCTTGAATTCATCCCAAAAATCATGACTTACCCTCCATAATTCACTGTTTTCTGCTGCATGATCTCTGTTTGTAAATTTCATATTCAGACTCAAACTGAGTGTGATAGGATTCTTTAATGATTGAATAGCTTTATGAAAAGCAGCTACTTCCTCTTTTCTGTAAGGATATTTGTCATTTAAATCTGTATCATCTAATTTGATATAGTCCACTCCCCAACTGTCATATTGTTTCAAAATAGAGTTATACCACTGTTGCGCTCCAGGCTTACTCATATTTACTCCCCACATATTATTTAACCAGGGGCAAACAGATGTTGTGTCAACAATGTCCTTTGCTTTTATTCCATCTGCACCCATTACAGGCGTATTGTACCAAACAGCTTGCCTTGGTATACCCCGCATTACATGAATACCAAATTTTAAACCGAGAGAATGAATATAATCAGCCAGTGGTTTAAAGCCCTTACCACCTGCAGAGGAAGGAAAGCGGCGTACATCTGGATGTAAGCGCCCAAACTCATCCATTTCGAAATAAGGAACCAACGAACCATCAAACTTATTGGCAAATTGAGGGGGATTACTTTGCCCTCCACCCGGTGGATGTGGATACCACCAGCAAAAATCAATTACAACATAATTCCAGCCGTACTGTTTTAGATTTTTTGCAATGTACTCTGCGTTTTCACGTACCTCTGCTTCCGTAACCGTAGCACCAAACGCATTATAACTGTTCCAGCCCATGGGTGGCTTAGGGGCGACGTCAGGAGAGTTTTTTTGGGCAAAAACCGGAAAAAATAATGCTGTAAACATCAAGGTCAAAACATTCTTTAATAAACACATAATAATCCAAATTTTAAGAGTAATTAAACAGCTCTTTGATCATTTTAGGCAGTATTTCTTCATAATAACTTTTGAAAAAACCGAATATCATATAGAGATATGGTAATCAGTGAATGAGAGAAATACTCCATTAAATACTTCTGCAATTATTATAAATATTTTTAACAGTAAGATGCTTCAACATCCCAGGTTATTGCTTTATAATTCATTATTTATGTAAAAAGTCATTACTGAATATGTTAAGCCAGAAACCTTAATTTAATTTAGCTTCTATAATATAGATAAATGGGACGACTTTAAATTCTATTTCAATTCCCAAACAACAATCGAAGATTAATATATGATTTTATTATTTCAATTGTATCTGTCATAGATGATAATTTGGTTTAATCTTGTACGTGAAAATTATTTTAATAAATATCCCATAAGGTTTCAAATTCAGTTTTACTGATTAACGATCCATACAGCTAAATTTGGTAAAGCTTGGCACATGAATAAGAACCAGAATTATTGGGTTTATTATTCCCTCATAATGACAATCATTTCTTAATTATTATCATTACTTGGTTTAAAATCCCGATTGAGGGTTAATAAAAATTTATCCATTTTAAATCCATCTTCCCTCATTGAAAATTGGATAGTGTGCAAACCAGGTTTATCAATATCCAGATAAATTTGATACGGCACTCCACAATGTTCTTTTTGTGTACGTTGTTTGCTTTCCCACCACCATTTATGTTTACCCTGGCACCATTGCATTCTTGCTCCCGTTTCCGGCCATTCACCATTAAGACCCAAATGTACGCTGTTATCCTCTGTGCCTGTACTCATTGCCCTTACCCATACATAATACCTGCCAGGTGTTTTAAAATTAACATTGTAAGTAACTAAGCATATTTCACCAGGCTTGTTCGAAAAATTTACTCCATTGTGTAAACTATCGTCGTGGGAAACTCTTGTATCAGGCGTAATAAAAATATATTTACCAGCGGAAGCAGATGTGTCTTTACGTATTTCCCATTGACGTTTTTCCTGCTTCAAAACTTCAGCATAATCTTCTGATTCCACCTCTAAATCTGCTTCAGTTTGTTGTTTGAATGACCTATTGTCCATAGGTTTTTCTTCTTTTATCTGTAGTAAACCAGTGATGCTTTCTTCCATTTCAAATAAATGACAACGAATATTCCCTTTATTGGGTTGATGAATGCTCATCATTAGTTTTCCATCAAATGTTGTAAATAAAGAAGGATGCCCACCATCACCATCAAATACTAATTTATCTATTTGCTGCCAGGGACCTTTTAATTTTCCTGATACAGAAGCCGACTGTCCCACTACATAACCATTTTTTGAAAAACTGCTCCAGAGCATGAGCAATTGTCCGTTTTTATTTTTATGAAATGTTGGTCCATCGGTAACAAAACCTCCTCCATGTATATTTAACCGTGTAACCCAAGGTGCTTCAGTGGCCTTAAATAATGTTGATGGTTTACCCAACATTTCTGATAAATTATTATTTAAAGGAACTAATTCGAGTGTGCCATCGTTTACCTGAATCCACTCTCTACAAAAAACCATGAATGGTTGGCCATCTTCAATGATTAAAGTTCCATCTAAAGCCATGCAATCGGGCGGTGTTTCAGATGTACTGCTTATAGGAATAAAAGGTCCTTCTGGTGTACTGCTTTTAAGAATGGCAGTGGCTCGTCTGTAAACTAAACTGTCCGCTCTGTTTGTCAATTGATGAGGTACTTTTATTTTAGCATTGGTAAATGTTACAAACAAATAATAATTACCATTGTATTTATGAACCTCAGGCGCCCAGCAACCATGGCTTGTATCTGCCCAAAAACCATTACCAGTTTCAAATACTTTATAAGGACCTTGCCAGTTTTCAAGGTCTTTACTTTTGTATACTGTTACGCCCATTCTCTTGGAGGGCATTCCCTTATAGTCATAAGAAGATGAGTACATGTAGTACGTTTTTGAAATTTCATCAGCTAAAATAAATGGATCTCGAATATAAATTTGGGACCGCTTTAAATAGGCAGATTGTTGTGCTGATGTATACAGACTAAATGGGAATGTCAATAATAAGGCAAATATATACTTGTTCATACTATCGGTCTTTTAGTGTTAGTTCAATATTTATCTCAGTATTATTTTGGAATTTTTTCCATGATAAATCAGTTTTCATCCACCATTGTTATCAGTTGTTAAATACTTAACAGCTGTGCTTCAATTGTGTTATCAGCAAGAAAAAAATAAGAGTAAACGTAGCATATTTTTTATTTTAGATTTTCCACAAGATGTTGAATTTGTAGTGGCTTTATTTTTCTATCAGAAGGAAAAGGATACGATACCAGAAACCATTCTTCAGTAAACGACTTCGTTTTTCCGGGCATAATAACTTCCAGCGGACCTATTGGTTCAATTTCCGTCATTTGGATACCATTATACCACACAGATGTATTGGCAGCACTTACCTCTCCATATCTTTTGTTGTTATATACCTTGAACTTCTTTACAAATAACAAATTGGCAGTTGCCGCATAAGCAATCCAACCTGCGTCAGAAACATCCATTTCCAGCTTTGGCTTTTGCGGTGGCCCTTTAATGATCAAATAATCATCTTTTTGAAGAATATTTGAATCTGATGGAGACATATTAATCGTATCGCGATTCATAAACATGATATACTTATTAGGGAAACGGCTTGTTTCAGGAACTGGCATAATACAAATGCCGTTGCCTGTGGCAAAAGTTCTTGACCAAAAAGATGCGTATAATAGTATTCTTCCTGAATTAACAATTATTTGCCTGAAATGTAGCTTACTTGTTCTTTTATCAAGCTCAAACTCCCGAATCAAAAATATTCCGGTAATTGAATCGGTTTGGCTAGTTAATTTTGCCGAAGATTGACTGGTGATTTCAGCTTTCCACTTGCCAAAGAAAAACAAATCAGTATTTGGTTTGGTCCGTGATGGGCCTATATCAAATCGACCTCCTGCTAAATGTCCTTTACTACGTGGCATGGAAGCTGTGCTTATCCATCCATTTTGTGTTGTATCTTCATACAACACGTTTACACTATTTAATGCATAACGAATTACCCTGCCACCCGAATTGGGCTCAAGTATAACTTCGATATTATTACTCCTTAATGCTATACAGCTGTCAAACCTATACGCCGATACAAAAGAAACATTGTTCTGTGCTTGTGCAAAACTTATGGTAAGTAATAAAATAATTATGTTACCAGCTATTGTAGTACTATTTAAATGCAGATGTGTCACGCGTTTGTATGTTTATAAAAGCTATTCAGTAAATAATTACTTGAATTCAATACCCCATGTCGTTTCCTTATCAATAATAAAATAATCCCGTTCACCATTTATTTTTTGTCCTTTTATAATGATATTTTCGAATTTCATATTATAAACAGGGTGCTTATCATCATGCCCCATTACCAAACTTGGTATTTTCTGTTCGTCATACATTTCAATATTTCGAAAAATCATATCACTCATACTTCCACTTTCTTTATTCCATTGTCCCCATCTGTTTGGCTTTGTTACCAAATGAAAAATCCTCCACATAGAATTATCTATTCTAATATTCTCAAATAGAAACTTTGATTTATGGCCTTTACCGCCATGTATGGCACAAATAACCGCTTCATTTTCATTATCCCATTCATGTTCTACCCGTATCACTTCAATATCACGTACATAGCAATTGCTATAATCATTATTACCGTTCCAACCCAGCTGAAAAGGTGCCCCGTTTTCCATTTGCCAAATAACACAATTCTTGACTTCGGTTTTGTTTTGATACAGTTTAATGGCATCATCATTGACCTTGAAAAAACAATTTTCAATAAGCGTTTCTTCTCCTGCAGAGATACCATCTGTGCTAAACCACCAACCCATCATTTTTACATTATCAATATGATGCTTTTTTCCGCTTAATGTTATCATAAACCGTGGCGCATGTATCATAGTAATCCCTTCGATTTTCACATTGCTTACATTTCTGAAGTGAATCATATGGTCAGCTGTTCTTGCTGCATAGTCTTCTCCACTCATGATGCCTCTGCCAAATATTTCAACATTATCAATGTTTTCTGAATAAAACTGTCCTTTTACATAAGCACTGCCATGCAAGTAGACTTTCTTTCCGGTGGGAATTATAAATTTTTCCCCTATAAAATGTAATCCTGGTCCAAAATAAATAAGAGAAGTATCAGAAGCGGAAGGAATATTTTTCTCCACAGGATTGGCAAATATGAGTAATGGATGTTCAATGCTGATGCCGCTTTGATATTCAACTGAAAATTGACCGGGGCTTGTAATTACAAATTCTGAAATATTGTCTTTTTCAGTTGCTTTAAGTCCATTGCTTCTGGGTATAATATTTACAGGATTTCTATGCGGGGTTAGGTTATAAATACGGACTGTTATTTCTCCGCTAAATGAAAAATTAATCCATGCCGTAGTTTTACAGTTGTTCGTATAATGTAACGCATTCATATTATACACAAAAACAGGATAAACTTTTCCTTGCTGAATAATTTCAACTTTATAATTTGTAGATTGATGAATGTATGAATTACCCGCCTTCATATTTTCGGTGGGTTCATAAGTAATCACTTCTGCAATGCTGATTAATTGACAAAATAGCAATATGGCAGCGAACAATTGTTTCATTTGATGGATTGTGTTGTTGCCTTAGCAGTTGGTATATATATCTGATTCTCTTTTATCTCTATTGGTTCAATACACAAATAAGGCTCTGCATATTTTTCTGAGCTATGATATGCCATAAATAAATTGCCATCTCTCCCTTTAAAAATCGAATGGCTAAATATTACTTGTGTGGGTGGAGCAAATGCATTGGCTTTAGGATAAGGCATTTGTAATTTTTCATTCGCTTCAGCTTCCAAAAAAGTATACAGTGGTTTTTCTTGTACAAAACGCCATGGACCAATGGGTGTGTCCGCTATCATATAGCTGATACGTTCAATATAACCTGCTTGAAACTGCGTTAGTAGTAAAAAATAAAATTTGTCATTTTTAAAAACAAATGGTGCATCAAGGTATTTGTATTTTTCCTTAAGTACAGTTGGTCCTAACATTTCAATAGGTGGATGATGAATTGTTGTTTTTACGGTATTTAACGTCGTACAATAAAAAATGCCGTCCAAATCATAATACAGATAAACAGAATCTCCTTCTGCGAACAAAGAAGTATTGTAACCCTCAAACAGTGGTTTATTCTTTGTCATGATACGATAAGGTCCGGTAATATTATCTGCAACAGCATATCCAAATCCTAATTTTTTATAAGGACGTAACAAGTTATTACCACAATTAAAAGTGAGAATATAGCTTCCGTTAATTTTATGCAGTTCAGGTGCGGACCATGTATCTTTATACCATACTGAGTCAGGTAAACTATAACGATTGATCAGTAGTTTCTCTTCCTGCCAATTGACCATATCAGTTGACTTATAAAGCATTACTCCTCTTTTAGGCCAATAAGTATTCGTGTATTCTGTTGCAACTAAATAATAATACCCATTCTCCTGGTAAATATGAAAATCTTTTTGACCGTATGAATTTAGGCCATTGCGGATGGGATTGATCCATTTTCTGGTTAGATGGTGATCCATTGAAAATGAGTGGTCTCTTTTCGAAACAATAAACTGTATATTTTTAACAGAACTGTCATTGATAGTTACCCTGCCCTGTTCAGCATTTTGTAAATACATTCCGTTAATACTTACGTTTTCAAACGTTATGTTATTAATGGCACTCATGGAATCAAATCCATTTAAAACACTTAATCGTTTCATAGGATTCCCGTCAGAAGTAGTAACACTGATATTTCGAAATGTAATATTTGAAATTCTTCCCAATGTATCTGCTTTGGCCCAGCGGTTCCTCATTATTTGCAGACTGACCAATTTCCAGTCGCTATTTTCCACTCTTATATCTTCAAACAAATAGTTACTCATGTGACCGCTGCCACCATGAATCGCATCAAAAACCGCTTCATTAGGATTGTCCCATTTATGGTCGCAGTGTATAACATCACAATCCTTCACAATAAAACCACTATTATTAGAATTCATATTCCAACTTATCTGAAAGGGCGCACCGTTTTCCATTTGCCAAATAGTAGTACGATACACTTTGTTGCCACTCCTGTAAAGTTTAATGGCATCATCGTTACATTTCAAAAAACAATCTTCGGTTAATCCATCTTCACCAAACGAAAATCCATCTGTATTAAACCACCAACCCAATCCTTTTACATTTTTAGCATGGGATCGTTTTCCGCCAGTTGTTATATAATAGCCTGGCGCATCTACCATCGTAAATCCTTCAAAATATAAATCGGTTGATTGATTGCCCGGAAAATGAATCAATTTACCATGTGTATGACCAAATCTTCTGCCACTTATAATTCCTCTGCCAACAATTTTTGCATTGTGTGCATTTTGGCCAACAATATGTGCACTGAGAACAGCGCCGCCTGCTATGTAGAGTGTTTGATTGGCTTTTAAAAATACGGTGTCCTCTTTATCATGATAGCCGGGGCCATAATACAATACATTATGATCCGTTTGTTTTGGTACATTTTTTTCCAACGGATTTGCAAATATGAGTAGTGGATATTTCTGAGAACCGTCAAACTCAACTGCAATATTTCGTGGTTTATCTAAGGTAAAAGAAACTGAATTGCCTTTTTTCAATACCGGAATTTTGTAGGATGATGGAAGTACCTTGCAATGAGCAAAGGCGGTATCTAACTTTGTAACTGTAACAGTAATTGTTCCTTCGAATGAAAAAATAGAATAAGCAGTATTTTTACTTCTGTTCTTTTCTGGAAACTGTGCATCGCTTACAAGAACAAGGCTTTTTACTGATTTGCCATTTTGTGTAATAGATATTTCATACTCCTTTGAGACAGGCATTTGAGATGGTGCAGAATAGGTTATTACCTGGGCACATATAGAAAATGAATTGGCACAAAATCCTATCAAAAATAAAAATTTAAATGACTTTATCATAACGGAAAATATTGGATTTAAAATAGAGCTATTGTTACTATTTTACCATTTTTTATCTTGATTTGTCTTGAAAATATTAATAATCATCAAAAGGTAATTTTTCAATGTCTGATTTATTAATCCAGTTAAATTTTAAGGACTCACCTTTCATGAAACGTTCATAAAAATTATTATAAACAGCGCCTGGAAATTTTTCATAAATATGGCCATAACCAAACATACGGTAGTCACCTTCTGATTTAAGCTTACTAAGCAATTCAACCTTCATAGATTCTTCTATTAATTTATATGATGGTTTTCCTGCAAGATTGATGATACAGTCTGGGTCTTTCCTAATATCATAAAGTTCTACCGCTACCCGATGCCCAAAACATAGTCTCCAGAATTTTTTTTCCACGCCACGCCTTCGTTGATTTAGGATAAATGTTTTAGTTGCGCCACCATCAGTATTTAAGTATCCCGTTTCAGGATTACATGCAGGCCATCTGTCTGGTTCGTAATTGATTAGATACAACATGCCACTTTTATGCAAACCACGAATAGGATATCCCCAATCATTGGGACGACCGATATCATGTCTCTCCTGACCAACCAACACAAAGTTTCTGGCAGTTTCTACCTGTCCGTTTTTATTGCTATTAAAAATTGTGAACAATGAATTTCCTGCAAAGGGATGCATACCACTTTGCGTTGGTGTAATTCCTGCTGCCTGTAAAAACGTGGGTGCCAAATCAATAAAACTGATATAATCATCAACTTTTCTACCGGTAGTTTTGATGCCGTTCTTCCACATTACAGCCATGGGAATATGGTTGGAATTTTCATATTGATTTCCTTTAACCCTTGGAAAAGGCATTCCATGGTCGCTGGTGTAAACAATAATTGTGTTGTCCAACTCACCGCTTGCAGCCAGGTAATCAAGAATCTTTTGCACTTGCTTATCCATATACTCAATCTCAAAAGCATAGTCGAGTAAATCATTTCGTACGGTATCAGTGTCAGGAAAGTAACCGGGTACTTTTTTAATACTTGCAGGGTTCTTTTTCCCAACAGATGTACCGGTTCCATATTCATATGCACGGTGCGGTTCATTAAATCCTACCCAGAAAAACCATGGCTTATTTTGATCGTTTGCCTGATGGAAATATTTAAAATTTGAGGCGTAATCAATGCGACTTATTTCTTTTGTTGGTGGCTGTAGTCTAAACGTATCG
Organism: Chitinophagaceae bacterium; assembly: GCA_947489175.1. Taxonomy (GTDB): domain Bacteria; phylum Bacteroidota; class Bacteroidia; order Chitinophagales; family Chitinophagaceae; genus Pollutibacter. The sequence goes on from CANLED010000001.1 coordinate 11,910, forward strand.
TAGCTTTTAATCAATAAATCCCTTTTTTTTCCGTCATGTGTTAGAGCAAAGCCCGGTTGGTATCCTTTTCCTGTGTAACCTGATTCATATCCATTCTCTATTAATACTTCAGGAAATGTTTTAAACTGTGGGGGGAAATAAATCCAGTGATTGGCCGCTGCTTCCAACTGCCAACTGTTTCTTCCAGTTAAAATACAACTGCGGCTCGGTGCACATTTTGCATTGGGTGTATACGCTTTATTAAAGAGGATGCCCTCTTTTGCTACCCTGTCGAAAGCTGGAGTATTGACATAGCTGCTACCATAAGCACTAAAATCTATACCTGCATCATCAGCAATTAAAAACAAAATATTTGGCGGTTTTTGTTTACTTGATTTTTTTTGTTCAAAGGATAAAGATGTAAATGCTATTACACAAAATAATGCTAGAACCAATTTGGATACGGAGGCATACTTTGTTTGGAATAGTCGGATATAACTGTTATGACTCATATTTTACTTTTTACTGTTCATATTGGTTTGTGAGATAAACCTGAATTTTTTATTGGAACATTTACAAAGCGCGAACAAAACGATATGTAATGGTCCTAATTTCTACTCTTATTGATAATGATATATAATTCAGTTTTTTATTTACTAAGGGTATTAATATTTGTTTGTTGTATTAATGGCAAATGTGTGTAATAATGTATTTGCTGTCATATGGCATACAATAGCACTGTCTTGTACGAATACCCTTCCTTTACTTCCAATAGTCATCCACCCTTTTAAGGAATGGCCATTGGAAATAATTTTCCAGGGTTCATATCTTTGAAAATATCCACTACTAAATTGTAATGCAAAAGCTAATAATATGGCAATGAGACTCTTCATTTTTTTATGTTTTCCGATATGGCAAAATCAAGAATCAAAATTCCATGACCTATGCCTGTTGTTTCTCCCACAACAGAATATTGAAAAGCCATAAACCTACCATTATCACTTACCACAGGGTTGGTAGCTTTATATTTTTTTTCTGCATTAAAAAAAGTAATGCGTTCCATATTCCCGCTGCCATCCAAAGACAGTTTATATAAATCTATATAATCCCAAGTTGTTCTTCCACTATCCCTTTTTGGATAATGACGTGTACTTTCTACCATCATGTATTTACCATCAGGAAAAACACCTTCTGGTTCATCGTATCTATCAGGTCTGTTGGTATAATTGACTATTTTTCTTGTTTTCAAATCTATTCCCATTACTTCGGCTTCGTATTCAACAGATGGGAAATGGGCATTAAACAATAATTCATTCTCTAATGGCGGACGAAAATTTTGTGTTTCTAAGCGCCAACCTTTAAGCGGTAATGGTAAATCATTTGACCTTACTACCGTATCAATATTTACTAACCTTGGTGTTCCATTTTCATAAGTAATTTCACCTGTATAAATATCATCTACACCCCAACTAACTTTCAATTTAGTTCTTGATGGAGCGGCGCCCTCTTTTATTTTAACATTAAGTGGATGGGGAGGTGAAGACAAATCTTTTTTAAGCACCCATAATTCTGCATTTGCAGGATTTCTGCTTTTCCATGGATTCTTAGGGTCAAAGTCTTTTGAACCAATGAGCAGATAATCGCCATTGGCCAGGTACATCACTCGTATAAATCCATTATGAAAGAAATGATGCGTTAATGGTTTCAGTTTACCTGTGGATACTTCTACTTCAAATGCATCACCAAAGGTTTTTTCCATAAAAGCTATTCGTTTTCCGTCAAGGCTCCAATCGGGCCGTTCACCAAATGTGGTTATTTGCTTTATGTTAGGCGGTAATGCATTTATAAATGAATCGTTAATAACTTTCATTTGTGCTTGTGCATGGAATATGGCACAATTGACAATAATTATGAAACATACTTTTTTTATCATACCCTTTGTTTTCTATTAGAACATTTAGATACATCTATAAAGTTGTCGTTAGCATAAACGACCATACTTTCTTTCTCATCACAATAAACTTCGACTTTATTTTCATTGAATGTGTATGTTTTGAGTAATATAACTTGGCTTTAATTGCTTAATATTTCCTTCAGAAGTAAAGTCAAGTGGATCTATCACTAAAAAAGGTTTAGGCTGCTTTCCCTCGTTAGTCTTTAGTATTCCATGACAGCTCAGCCAGATTCTTCCATCAGGCCCAGTAAATATTTGATTATGCCCGACTTGATTAAAAGGACTTTTTTCATCACCTGTATACAGTAATCCGTTTCTTTCACAAGTACTTCTATTTTGTGCGCCGTAAAAAGGATTTCCCTCATACTTTTTCCATGGACCCTTTACTGATATTGAAGTAGCATAACCAATTTCATAACCTCTTGTCCAGCTAGAATAAAAAAGATAATAGATATTGTTACGCTTAATTACATAAGCGCCTTCAATGCCAATAGCATCCCATGCATGATACTTTTTTACCTTGTTTATGAGGCGACCATCGTTATTAGGCGTTTTTAGTGTGTCACTATTTATGTCAATATCAAACTCAACTGCTGCAGGTTGAATAGCTGATTGAGGTGTGGTCTTAAAGACTCCATTCAGCAAGTCAATTTCGGCAAACCCGATTCCAAATTCACGGCCACGATTCCAGAAAGCATATACTTTGCCATCTGTATCTTCAAAAAATGTAAGGTCGTTTCCATTAGCTAATGGTTTTTCTTCCGTAATAATGGTATAAGGACCTTCTATTTTATCAGCCACTGCATAACCAATGTGCTGCCCCAGAAATCCTGCTTTAGGATTGCTGCAATTAAAAGTAGCGTAATACTTTCCTTTTATTTTTTGAATCTCCGGCGCCCAAAAGCGACGATAATACCATTTACTGCTATCTCCCCGTTCAATGATATATTGTACAAACTCCCATTCGATAATATTTTTAGAACGATACAATACAACACCTTTATTCAGTTTTCCATTTGTTTCTTCCCTTTCCCAATGCGGATACGATGTACCCGTCATATACCACCAATCACCATCTTTCAATACCTGGCAATCTCTGATACCATTGGTATCAATACCATTGGAAATGGGGTTGGTATATATAAATACGTTTTGCTGCGACATACCTACCATTGGCAACAACATCGTCAGCAAAAAATATAGTTTTCGTTTTTTCATTCTATTATAACTTATTCAACTCCTGAGTAATGAAAGTTTTTAAATACCACTGTTCCTTTTCCCGCTGCAAATAATTTTATTTTATAACTGTCTTCTAGCCTTAACCCTTTACCAAATGAAATCCAGCTGACTCCGTCATTACTGTAAAAAAGAGAGATGTCTTTCCTTATGTTTTTTATTTTAAAATACACATGGCCTTTTTCGGAAGGATATTTTTCTGCTTCATTCATACGCCAGTCCGGCCCCTCCGTAAATGTTGCCTTTACACCATCATAGACTACACCATCATTCTCTAAAGCAATGCCAGCTTTTGCACCGGTTGAAGGCATTTGTATTTCAATCGTTACTTCAAAACTTTTATGAATAGCTCCAATGGTTACTTGTGTGCCATCTTTATGATTTGATCCGCCTGCAAGTAATTGCAGACGACCATTACCAATTTTAATCAGATTCCTTTTTGAATAATCATAATTCCAGAACGGGTGTAATGCGGTGGCAGTAAAATCTTCTTTTATCGCCATGACATTTCCAGATTTATCGCCAAACTTTGGGTTGGCAATAAATGTAGAAGAAGGAATACCACTTTTAACTACTGGCCATCCGTCCTTCGTCCAATCCACTGGCATAAGCAAAGTTGAACGACCAAGCCCCGTAAAGTTTTTTAATCGCGCGTGGTAAACCATCCACCAACTGCCGTCTGGTGCATCAAAGATGGTTCCATGCCCCTGATGCCACCATGTTTCTTCTTCACTGTAAGTATGTGTAATGGGATTGTAAGGACTGTTTTCCCAAGGACCAATGGCTGATCTGCTTCTTGCCACCACATTCATGTGTGCAGTGGATGGGCCATTGGTGCCGCCTTGTGCAGAAACCATGTAATAATACCCGTCTTTAAAGAACAACTTAGGGCTTTCCAAACATTTACACTGCACATTCCATTCCTGCGGATATTGCCATCCATCATACACTTTTTTGACTTCACCTATTGCTTTTGTTCCCGTTGCATCTAACTCAATGACCCAACCTGCACTAAGGTATAAATAATTTTTACCCTCGTTGCTGTGAATAAAGCCAGGGTCAATGGCACCCCAATGAGCAACATTTTTGGGAACAGGTATATCAATTTTTACAGGGTCACTCCATTTACCTGCAGGTTCGGTTGCAGTTACAACAAAATTGCTAAACCCTTTTATACTATCGATTTTTCCAGGGTAATTTTGAATAGGTAAATACAAATGAAACTTACCGTTGAAATATTGTAAATCTACCGCCCATACCCTGTTGTAACCTTCAAGAAAAACCCTGTTTACAGGTACCCAATTTACAAGATTTGTTGAGTGCCAAATGATAAACCCATCACCACGACTATGTGCCATGTAAAAATCATTCTTTACCCGAACAATTGATGGATCACCATAGTTACCGGGAATGATGGGATTAAGATAATAGCTGTTGCCTTTATCGTGTGATTGAGACATCAACTGAAGCGTAATCATGAAAATTATTATAAACAGATAAAAAGACTTCATTTTGATAAAATCAGCAGTTATAAAATTTCGAATCATACCAATTAATAATTGTAGACCATTTTGTTGATTCATTATGTATTTGCAATTAGACAATTGATATTGAATGTTTCTTACATAAAAAGTTTACTTATAAAGTCTTCGCAATGATACTGGTAGTTGCTTTATCGGCTCTAGTATAATTCTTCTGTAATACAACTCAGCCCCTTCGCTTTGCAAAACAATCCTTCCCTTGGTCATAGGTTTTTTGGTTCCGCTATCAGAAACCGATAGATCTTTCAAGTGCATTACTATTATACCATTAACTACATGTACACTACTATCTCCGGATGTGTAGACTTCAACGGTGTTCCACTCACCTTGTGGTTTTTCATTATCCGGACTCTTCATACAGCGTGGACGTTTCACTTCATTACCAAACCATACATAGTCAGCATTGACAGAGTAAATCCAGTTTGAGTCCTTATATACTGCAGGTATGTGTGCCATCGACTTATCAATTTTCCAGTAATCTCCACAGTCCCCCTGTTGTATCTGGCATTCCTGTGCCAATGGCCAAACCCTGTTTTGCATTGGCATATCACCAGCATGATAAAGCAACCCAGCATCTCTGGGCAATTGCAAACGGGGAGCAAATTTTTTTACACCCCATTTGTATTGGAGGGTAATATGGTAGTTTTCATAAGTAGCCTCACTGGTGATAGTGCCAAATACCTTACCATTCACAAAAATGGCAGGCTCACCATCCTCACGCACTACTGAAAATACCTTCAAGAAATCCTCATTGCCAATGGGGTTTTTATAGTTGCCGAGGCTGTCTTTGGGGAGTGAGAGTTGTAATGATTTATGGGGAACCCCGATGTATTTTACCCAGCCGGTAAAATCCTTTCCATTGAAAAGTTCCTGCTTGTTTCCTTGTTTCTTACTTACCATATTCGAGGACAAGCAACTCACCAAAAAAAGAAGAATACTTGCAGATAAAGTAAGTTTCGACATATAACACGTTAAGATTACAATTTACCAGCCATACCAGTAATCAAACTAACTTTTTAATCATTTCTTTTGCTTGAATGTACAAACTGATTAAAAGGGGCAACAGGTATTATATGTGTAGAGTGTTTAAACTGGATTTTATTAATCTTTTAAAGACTTCTTCTCCCAGGGCATAAGATTCATACCATTGGGCCTGTATTCTTCTATCAGTTGATTTGTTTCTGCTGCATTTTTCTTTTTCGCATTAAAAATTGCTTGTGTTTCACCTGGATTCCAATACCATGGATGATTGATATGGCTATTTTTAATGATGGTTTCCATTTGCTTTACCACCTCAGGATAAGCAGCAGCCAAATTTCTTTCGCATGATATATCTTCTTCAATTAAAAATAACTGCAAGGGTTTACCGGGTGCATCTCTTCTTGCAAACCATGATCCCATTCGTAACGACTGTTCATTGCTTTTAAAGAAATAAAACGGCCTGTTGTAAGGAATAGCAGAAGGCTCATTATTAAGCAATGATAACAAACTATATCCATCGATATCATTAGGCTTGGGTTGTTGAGCAACTTCGGCCAATGTAGGAAACAAATCAAGTAACCATACAGGTTGTGTAATTATTTTGGGGGCAGTTTGTTTTGGATAATGAATAAAAAACGGAATACGCATACCACCTTCTCTTGCTGAAAATTTTCCGCCATCAAACGGACCTTTGTTATGCAGGCCTTCATCATCAGGCCAGCTTACATTTCCTGCAGTATCTTTTTTTGTATTGTGCATGGAGTAGCCATTATCTGAAGCGAAAATGATGATGGTATTATCATAGAGATTTTTTTGCTTCAACTTAGCTATCAGTTTACCAACTGATTCATCGAGCCGTTGCACCATAGCACCCCATTCTCTTGATAGGATTGGCATTGTTGTGCTGTTTTTTAAATCACGCAAATCATCCACAATAGCTGGGCCATGGGGCAAATTCGTTGTGAAGTATAAAAAGAAAGGTTTTGACGACTGCTTGTCGATAAAACTCAGTAATTTTTCATCAAACAAATCCGAGGCATATTGCCTTGTCGCTGGATCCGGCTTAATCAATTTTCCCTCTTTATTGTACATACTTTCATAGTCATATGCCAGAGGGTTATCTTCCTTCGCATAGAGAAACTCCATATCGAACTGGAGATTACCTGTCAAATCTACATCTCTTCCATTCTCATACATCTTCCAGGGAAAATAAGAATGTGCTTCAAAATGTGACAGATATCCATAATGATAATCGAAGCCCTGGTTCAGTGGAAATCCGGGTGTATTCTTATTACCAAGACCCCATTTACCAATGACGGCATTGGTATAACCCGCTTTCTTCAACATCTCTGCAAAAGTATAGGCACTATCGGGCAAATATTCAAATCCCCGTGCACTCGAGTTATTACGGATAGGGCTTTTGCCAAGATGCATACCTGTAAGCATACAGCCTCTTGATGGTGCACATTCAGGAGCAGCAGTATAAGCCTGCGTAAACCTTGTTGATACGGAAGCCAGTGCATCTAAGTTGGGCGTTTTATAGTTTGTTTGGCCATAGCAGCTCAAATCCCTGAAGCTTAAATCATCTGAGAAAACGAAGACAATATTAGGCAGCTTTGATTTTTGCTGGCCTGACGAATTAAAATATAAACTCGAAAATATAAATCCTAATAAAAGTTTAGTATTTCTCATTTCAATAATATTTACTTTTTTATAGCCTATCTTTTCATTGATTAATTGATTCCTTTTTTCAATTTCTGAATCAATGCTGCCAATTCCTTGGCTTTTTCAGGATACTCTGAAATAAGGCTTGTGGATTCGTTTTTATCCGTTGTTAAATTATATAACTCAGGTGATGAGTTTGCAGGTGCATTTCGTTCACCGCTTCTTACAAGATACTTCCAATCTCCCAACCGAATACCTGTAATTTCTTTATTTGTACTATATAGAATATACTGTCTTTTTGAACCATCTTTGGACTCCAATACACTTGATATATCAAAGCCGTCTATTTCTGAAGCCGCCAGCGACACATTTAAATATCCTGCAATTGTTGGAAAAATATCAAGAGAGGATACGAGCTGGTTACTCACCTTACCGGCAGGTATTACACCCGGCCATTGTACAATACAAGGCATCCTTACACCCCCTTCGTAAGTTGTGAACTTGCCTCCACGGAATGGCAACGCAGATCCTGCATCTTCTTTTTTCTCCAGCCAGGGGCCGTTGTCTGAAGTAAATATAACCAACGTATTTTTTTCCAGTTGATTCTTTCTGAGGTAATCTAGAAGCCTGCCTACATTAAAATCTATTTCTTCTACAGCATCTCCATACAAACCACCTTTGCTTTTATTTATAAATTTTTCTGAAGCAAATAGGGGAATATGGGGCATGGCGGGAGTGATGAACAGGAAAAAAGGATCTTTTTTTGCATTTTTAATAAACTGAATGGCTTTGTCAAAATAACGTTGTGAAAGTGTCGCCTGATTTGCAGGATATTCGATAATAGAATCATTAAGAAACAATGGTACTTTATCTTTCAAATCAGATCTAGTTATGACTGACCTGTTTTTAAGATTTTGCTGTACAAATAACTGTTCTGCTTGTGCTTTTTGAATTGTATAATCATTATTAAATTGGATAGCAGCAGAAAATGGTTGGCCGCTACTGATATACATATCATTACTATATGGAATACCAAAATATTCATCAAAGCCTTGCTGTGTTGGAAGGTATTCTCTGTTATCTCCCAAATGCCACTTTCCATAACATGCTGATTTGTATCCTTTGTCTTTGAGCATTTCCGCTATGGTAATTTCAGATGGCGCTAACCCCGTTTGCCCAGGTACCAACACACCACCAACGCCATTTCTTGCAGGTAATCTTCCTGTTAACAGCGATGCCCTTGATGGGCTGCATACAGATGATGTTACATAAAAATTGGTAAAACGCATCCCATTTGCCGCCATCCTGTCCAGATTTGGTGTTTTTATATTGGGTGAATCATAGCAGCCTAGATCATTATAACCTTGGTCATCAGTAAAAATGATGATAATATTTGGCGCTGCTTTATTATTCTGGCCGTATGCAGCACCGAAGATGAAACCAAATAAGATACCAATTACTATTTTCATTACGCTAATCTATTTGGAAGGTGAACCTGCAAAAAAACAAGCCGATTTCAATGAAGCTCCTTCTATATTTCCAATAGGAAGAATCATTATATCCTGAAAGCCTTTGGCATTGTTCAAACACACTTCAATACGACCATTTTCTTTTACAGGCAATGTTGCCAGTAATATCCCCTGTTTTGTCTTAACCTGTAACACAAAAGGCGCTGTTACCTTTGTTACTTCGACAGAAAAATAATAGTACCCTGTTCCTAATGGAATATTTGGATAAATAAGTGCTTTATTTACAGTTAATTCAACCGGATTTTTCAGCAATTCAATTTTGAATGGTTGTTTGATAATTACTTCTTCAACTCCCTCAATTGTTTGCTGCACAGGCACAATACTACCATCTGCATTATAGGTTAATTTGTCTATGCAAACGGAGCGTTGCGTCCATGTACCCATGTTATTAAATTCATCTTGCCGCCAGGACGAAAGTGCAGACGTGTGATAAAATAAATAATCATGGCCATGAAACTCAGCAATACCCACATGATTGCTTTGTGTTAACCTCCACGGTACAATATTTTTTCCCGGTAGTTTGGGGCCGTTATTAACGTTAACTCCTAACTCATAATTTACAATACCTCCATATTGATAAGGTCCATTAATATTATCAGCATATGAATACGCAATTTCAGATTTTTCACGAATTAGGTCATCAGGGTTCTCTTTGTCGATTTTGTTACCATACCGGGTATGATATGAGATATAATACTTACCATTTCTTTTGTGCATCCAAATGGCTTCCATAAACCGCTCTGTGCCTAAATCTAACTCAACCGGCTTTGTTTCCAGTTCCATCATATTATCCTTGAGCTTTCCCATTTTATGATGCCCCCACAACAAATACACACTACCATCATCATCCGAAAACACAGCAGGGTCAATTCCTGATGTACCCTCAATTTTTGACTTTAATACTTTGAAATGTTTATCTGGAGCATCACTTACGGCAACACCTATGTAAGAAGTAACTACCCTTCCTTCTTTACCATTAGACCTTACAGAATCAGTGTGATGAATCCAAATTGGAAAATATAAATAGTACTTTCCATTTCTGTAAACCATATCGGGTGCCCATAAAGCCCAGTCCTGCTTTTTCACATCTCTAGGCATTACATCCTCAATATTAAATACTTCTCCATGATCTTTCCATGTTTTCATGTCAGCTGATGAAAAAGTATGATACCTGTGCATGGTTGGATAACCTCCCCCATCTTCACTGTCAACAGATGTTACCATCCACATTCTTCCATCGGGCATCACGTGAGGCGACGCATCGGCAGTATACATATGTTTTATTACAGGATTGCCATATGGATATGGTTTTGAATTAATGTTTTTCTTTTGAGCAAATGAAATAATTAAAAAAAAACATGATAAAATTGAGAGTGATGAATAACGAAAAAGCTTCACAAGAGTTATACGCAAGTGAAATAACACAGTGATACAATATTCTATTTCAATTGTAATCTCGTTTACTTTTAGTAGTAAGATTGAAAATATTTTTCTCATTTTAGTGTCCCATTATTTTTTATAATTATTATTTTTTCATTTGTCAAATTGTATTAATATCCATCCCCTGTATTTACTTTTAATTTAGTTGGTTCATTCGATGGATATTTTTCTTTCATCCAATCTTTACTCCATAGACTTTTGTTGATTTCTTTTACTGTATCCTTATCTAACTTGATTACTTTTCTATCGTACGTATAGAATCCGTTCATTTCATTTTCTACATCTGTCCATTGCGTATAAACTGCAGCACTCAATCCTTCTGCTGCATAACCTTGCAATTGTTTGAAGAAACGTACATATTCTGCAGTAGCTGAATCTTTGTCTTTGTAATTAAAATGTACCCATGGGCCATCAATGTCCCAAATATGATTTTTGATATTATAACCAATTGCTCCAAACTCACCATTAACAATAGCTCTTTTGTTACTACCTAAAGGAATGGTTGGAGGTCGGTAGTGATGATTGCTTTTAATATGCCCCACTTCATAATCTATATCGGGCTTACCGGCATCAATGCCGGTATTACCTGTAACTAACCTTGTAGGGTCTAAGTCCATTACCATTTTTGTGATTCGTTCCACATCATAAATGCCCCAATGTTCATTGAATACGATCCAGTTTACAATACTTGGATGGTTCCAATGCTGCTTTACCATTTGTTGCAATTCAGATTCCCATTGGATTTTCTCGGCTTCTGTACGCACTTTAAAGGTTGAAGGCATATCCTGCCAAACCAAGAGACCCATTTTGTCGCACCAATAATACCATCGGGCTGGTTCAACTTTAATATGCTTACGAATCATATTGAATCCCAAATCTTTTGCGCCGACAACATCCCAAGCCAAAGCTTCATCTGATGGCGCTGTATAAATACCATCAGGCCAATAACCCTGGTCTAAGGGGCCCATCATAAAAAAGTATTCTCCATTTAAAACTATTCTTTGTAAATTTTTATAGGGCTTAATACCAACGCTACGCATTCCAAAATAACTTGTTACAACATCTGCTTTGCCTGCACTATCTGTTAAAGTAATTTTCAAATCATATAAGAATGGAGATGATGGGCTCCACAACTTTGGGTTTTTCAGCGACACATAAATGGGTTCATTAATAACCCCCACTGAAGATGCTATTTCGTTACCACTATCAAAAGCTGATACTTCAATTTTTGTTTTTGATTGAAACGAAGAAGGATTGACGACTACGGTGAGGACTTCAGTGGCTGCATCAGCAACTAACTTAATATCGCGAACAGATAATTTTGGAACAGGCTCCAACCATACAGTTTGCCATATACCGCTATTAGGGCAATAAGAATACCGATGAGATTCTTTAAAACGTGAATTTTCCTGTTTTCCTACGGCAATTCCCTCATCGCTACCCGGATCATAAACAAAGACAACAAGTTCATTATTACCATCACGGTTAACAAAATCGGTTATGTCAAAACTAAATGCATCAAAACCGCCACGATGTGAACCCACTGCTGTTCCATTTACATAAACTGTGGCCTCCCAATCAACAGCTCCAAAATTTAAACGTATGTTTTGATTACTCCAATCAGCTGGTATTTCAAATGTTCTTCTATACCATGCTCTTTGTGACTCAAATTGATTGCGGATGCCGCTTAATGCACTCTCCCATGCAAAGGGTACCAAAATTGTATTTCCCATTTTTTTCGGTAACGGCATCTTGTCACCTGCTCTGTAAGGTTTAAAATCCCATAGACCATTCAGATTCAACCATTTTTCCCGAACCAACTGTGGCCTTGGGTATTCGGGTAATACAGCAGAAGGAGTCACTTTTTCAGCCCACGGGGTTTGCAATGGCACATCAGCCATTTTCCATTGTTGGGCAAATGAGGAAAACGACAAAATTAAACCAATAAAGAATAAATTTTTTTGCATTCTAATTTTTTTCAAAGGATATGGGAGTTTAATACATGTTCATTCTCAAGAGGATTTTCAAGCGCATAATTTTCTAAATTTTTCCTGTAACAAAAATGTCTCCTTTATACTTTGTGCATACACACCAGTATTAAGATGAAAGAAAATGGACATTATGATGCTTCTCATTGACATTCAATTGTAATTCCAGCCGGTTCAATACCAGTGAGAATTATATCATTTAATGAAAAACATTTTGATCCAATTATTACATTCTTAAAAATAATTTCAGATGTTTTTGCTGTAATGCTGCTTTCGATATAACTCAATTGCGCCTGTATTCCATTTACAATTATATTTTGAAGTACTAGGTTTTTTACCCCCCCTGTTTTATCATTACCAACACCAATCACCTGATATATACCCTGGTCTGCACGGATATTTTTAATTGTAATGTTGCCGATAAATTTGTCACTCCCTTTACGCAGATTTAATAGGGCTGAATTTCCTGTACCTCCTTTTTTATTCACCCAACACTTTACGATGTCAATATTGTCAGCAAGGCAGTTTTGCCCACTTTGTCCTCCCCAGCTTAATTGAAACGGGGCTCCATTGTGCTGCTGATAGATGACCAAGTTTGTTGCCTTTTGCCTGTTTGCATACAGCTTTACATTGTCGTCAAATACTTTTATAAAACTATCATCAATAAACGAATCATCGCCGCCACCCCATCCATCAGTTTGATGATACCAAGCAAATAGTTTTACATTTTTTGTTTCTACTTTACTTCTGCCTAATATACAGAATTTAACAGGGTCGGTAATTGTGATGCCATCTGTAACCATATCTGTTTTTTCAGCATAAACTGTTGTAAACGGAATATTGGTTGGTCCAGGTTTGCGTTCGTCACTTCTTGTTGTAATCACACCTTTCCCTTTTACAATGGTTGGCTTATTCCCATCCTGGCACCAAAATGTACCCCATACGACTGCACCACCTTCAATATAAACGGTCTTGCCATTGGGCACTTTGTATTGTAAGCCGACATTGTGTACTTTGCCACCTTCAAACCAAATAACATTTTTATCTTTTGTTGATGGAATGTTTTTTTCAAATTCATCTGCAAATAAAAACAACGGATGCTCTTCCATACCTACTATATCAACAAACAACTTTACAGGTTTTGTGATACTGAATCGCAGTTCATTTTTGTTAACTAAAGGTTGAATCTGATGTTTTGCCGGATACACTTTGACTCCCGAAATATCACCATCTAATCTTGTTATACATACTTCAACCGTGCCATTACATTCAAAAGTTGTCCAGTGATTGAAATCTGAAAGCTGCTCCGGCTTTTCAAAATTAGTTTTACTGGTGTAAACAAAGCTTTCAACTGCTTTACCGTTTTGAATAACCTGCACTTTAAATACTGAAGATTGAAGATTCAATCCGCTTTTATTACCAGGGTCGGGGTTGGGATATACTTTTATCTGAGCAGTAATGCTGCAATAATAAAAACAAAAGGCAAAAAACAAAAACCATGTTTTGTTTTTTATGTTTGATATTCGATTCATAGTATGTTTATAAATATCAGTCTCCTCCACTTTTGCTTCTAGCTATCTCAGGTTTATTTGTTTTAGGAAGATATTTGCGGAGTTCCTTTATAATTTCTTTACTTCCGGTCGCATTGGCAATATTATTCCATTCATAAGGGTCTTTTTCTTCATCATACAATTCCTCACCACCTCCTGCATATGAAATATAGCGGTACTTTTTTGTACGCACTGCATGATTATTAAATCCATGGGTCGTAACCGCTGGCACATTCCATACAGCATTTACATTTTGCAACAACGGAATTATGCTTATCCCCTCTACATGTTTAGGAACACTAAAACCACATAGTTTTGACAGTGTTGGATAGATACTCATAAAGTCAACCGGTGTTCTGCATACTGTACCTGCTTGGGTAACACCCGGCACTCTAAAAATTAAAGGTGCTCTTGTGGCTTCTTCCCACAATGAAAATTTACGCCAATGATTTTTTTCATTTAAATGCCAGCCATGGTCGCCCCAAAGTACAACAATGGTATTATTTTTATATTCACTTTTATCAAGTGCGTCAATTATCTTTCCAATCATTGCATCGGCATAAGCAATACAAGCCATATAGGCACGGATAGCTTTTTTCCACTCCAGCTCAGGATTAGCAGTTTCCATTAATGCTTTCCAATCTCCAAGAGACAATGCCATTTTCCTGCCTTCTTCAGGCATGTCATCCAAATCATCTTTTTTATAAGGCGGTAGCTGAATCGTTTCTAAAGGAAATAAGTCATAATACTTTTGAGGAACATTCCATGGCATATGTGGCCTGAAAATTCCGGGTGAAAGAAAGAATGGCTTATCATGCTTTTTGCTGAGTTCACCAACTGCCCATTCAGCAACATGGTAATCCTTTAAATCATCGTCACCACCTTTCATCATTCCCCATCTGATACCACCGAATGAACCTTTCTCATTTACACCGCCACCACCATCTTTTCCACCACGATAATAAAAATCAAACTCAGTATCTCTGTCAAAACCACCGTGATAAATTTTACCGCCACCCAGCACCTCATATCCTTTTGTTTTAAAGAAGGTTGGCATGGTTTCTTGTTCAGGTATTACCGTTCTCCAATCATTACTGTTACCATAAACGCCTGTTGAGGAAGGACGTTTGCCACTCAATAATGCTGCTCTTGAAGGGCAGCATATAGGTGCAGCACAATGAGCACTTGAAAATAAAACACCACTTTGGGCCAACTTATCAATATTGGGCGTTTTTACCTGGTTATTTCTTCCCAATACACCAATCCAATGATTTAAATCATCTACAGGGATAAATAAAATATTATAAGGGTTACCATAAGATGTAACTCCTTTAGTTGCAGATTGTCCGTCGTTTGCTGTATCAGTTTGGGCTGATACTTTTTTTATATTAAGAGATGCATATCCTACTATTGCCAATACACCCAGTACAATTGCTAGTTTCTTTGTCATATCTACTCAGCTTTTTTCCTTTTAATAGCTTTTTCAACTGCCTTTAGTATATGATCAGTATCTAAACCGTATTTTTCCATAAGTTGTTTAGGAGTTCCGCTTTCCCCGAAACTGTCATCAACAGCAATATATTCTTGTGGGAGTGGATTATATTTTATTAATAACTGCGCCACACTATCTCCTAAGCCTCCAATCCTGTTATGCTCTTCGCAAGTAACAATACAACTAGTTTTTGAAACCGATGTAAGAATCGCTTCTTCATCCAATGGTTTAATGGTATGAATATTGATTAACTCCGCATTGATACCCATTTCGGCCAATTGATTACATGCCTGCACCGCTTCCCATACTAAATGACCTGTAGCAATGATGGTAACATCTGTTCCCTCATTCATCAACCATGCTTTACCAATTTCAAATGTTTGTTCTGCATCAGTAAACACAGGAACTACTGGACGGCCAAAACGCAAATACACCGGGCCCTCATAATTTGCTGCTGCTATCGTTGCAGCTTTTGTCTGATTGTAATCACATGGATTAATCACTGTCATACCAGGCAACATTTTCATTAATCCAATATCTTCCAATATCTGATGCGTTGCACCATCTTCTCCTAATGTTAACCCTGCATGCGATACAGCAATTTTTACATTTTTATCACTGTAGGCTACTGATTGCCGTATTTGGTCGTATACTCTTCCAGAACCAAAATTTGCAAATGTGGTTGCAAATGGAATATGTCCTGCAATAGACAATCCGGCTGCAATCCCAATCATGTTTGCCTCGGCTATACCGCATTGAACAAACCGATCTGGATTTTCTTTGATGAATGTGTCAATTTTAAGTGACCCTACCAAATCTGCACATAATGCAATAACATTCGGATTGGTTCTTCCCAATTCTGTCATAGCTGCTCCAAAACCGGATCGAGTATCCTTTTTTTCTGTGTATGTATATTCTTTCATTAGTAGTTTTCTGTGTTTAATAATCACCTAATGTTTCTTCCAGCTGTGCAAGGGCTAATAACAGTTGCTCATCATTTGGTGCAACACCATGCCACTTATGACTACCCATCATAAAATCGACACCGGCACCCATTTCTGTTTTCATCATAATTACAACGGGTACACCTTGGCCGCATAATTCTTTTGCCGTATGGAGAGATGTAACAACATCAGCCATGTTATTTCCATCCATATATACAATTTGCCAACCAAATGCACTGTATTTATTGGCTAAATTTCTATTGCTCATTACCAGTTCTGTCGGACCATCTATTTGCTGACCATTTACATCTACTATTGCAATAAGGTTATCAATTTTGTGATGGGGTGCAAATTGTACAGCTTCCCAAATTTGTCCTTCGTTCTGTTCACCATCTCCCATAAGAGCATATACCAAGCAACTATCTTTTTTCAATTTTTTTGATATAGCTGCCCCAATAGCAACTGACAATCCTTGACCCAAAGAACCAGCAGACATTCTTATGCCAGGCAAATGCTCATGTGTTGTGGGATGCCCCTGTAATCTTGAATTTAGTTTTCTGAATGTTGCAAGTTCGCTCACCTCAAAATAACCAGACCTGGCCAGTACACTATATAGTACCGGTGAAATATGCCCATTGGAAAGAAAAAATAGATCTTCTCCTTCACCCTTCATATTAAATTGGTTGCTGTGTTTCATAATATTGAAAAACAAAGCCACCAATAAATCAGTACAACCCAAAGATCCTCCGGGGTGACCACTTTGGCAACCATGTACTTGTCGCACTATGTCTCTGCGAACTTGTGATGCTATTTTCGTCAATTGTACTATATCTGTGACCTGAACCATTGTTATCTTCTATTTGTATTTAAATTACATTTTTCCTGCATCTTCCATAAATTTAGCCAGCCCAATATCTGTTAATGGATGTTTTAGTAATCCCAAAATAGGTTCAAGGGGTGAGGTAATAACATGGGCACCAGCTTCAGCACATTGTATAATATGATTGGCATTGCGGATAGATGCAGCGAGTATTTGTGTTTTGTAGCCCTGTGCTGTAAAAATATTTGCAATCTGACGAATCAATAACATACCATCCCAGCCGCTATCATCAACCCTTCCGATAAATGGCGAGAGATATGTTGATCCAGCTTTAGCTGCCAATATGGCCTGCCCTGCTGAAAAAACCAAAGTACAATTCGTTTTAATACCATTATCAGTAAACCATTTAATGGCTTTGATGCCATCTTTAATCATCGGAACTTTTACCACAATATTGTGATGCAGGGCAGCAAGAACTTTTCCTTCGGCTATTATGCCATCATAATCAGTTGCTAAAACTTCAGCACTAATATCACCTTCGACAATTTCACAAATAGCTTTATAGTGATTCAAAATAGCGTCATAACCCTTAATTCCTTCTTTTGCCATCAAGGATGGATTAGTTGTAACCCCATCTAAAATACCTAATTCATTTGCTTCCTTAATTTGGTTGAGATTGGCTGTATCAATAAAAAATTTCATATAAACTATTTATTTAAATATGAAAGAAGTCAGCAACAAGCATGTAAAGAAGGAAAATGGCTAAAACTGCACATAATATAAAAACCAATTTCATGTTTCTCAATTGCTTGCGTTCATTATAAATGGTTTTATTCTGTTTGTTTGCATGCATAACACCCTGCTTTTTAGCAGGCAAATAACAACAGTTTACATAGAATATATTATCCTATATTTCAAACTTTTAGCCCAATTGTTCATCTAAAGAACCTTCTTCGCCCAAGGTTGTCAATTTACTCTTTTTTGAAATCTCAGCTACAAACTGAGATGGTGTCTTTCCGAATTCTTTTTTGAAAGCTTTGGTAAAATAACTCTGACTTTGTATTCCTACACGGTACATCACTTCGAGGATAGGAACATCCTCTGAAACAAGGATCTTGGCGGCTCTTTTTAATCTTAACACCCTGGTAAATTCTCCAATTGCCTGACCGGTAACTGCTTTTACTTTTCCGTACAATTTTGTACGACTCATACCTATCTTCTTACAAATCATATCTACATCAAGTTCCTCATCTTCCATATTTTGTTCGATTACGCTAATCAGTGCATCCAAAAAGTCTTTATCTCTGTCATTATTTACCAATTCCCTCGCATCAGCAAAAACATCCTGATTATATTTGACCTTTATTTTGTCTAACTTATCAAAAAGGTTTTTAATAGTAACTTGCAACAAACGCAAACTAAAAGGCTTAGGAAAATAAATATCAGCACCGCATTCCAAGCCTTCCAGATGAGTATCCATAGAAGATTGCGCTGTTATAAGAATGAAGCTGATATGGCTGGTATTTACATCTTGCCTGATGGCTTTGCAAAGCTCAATACCATCCATCTCCGGCATCATTAAATCACTAATAATTAGATCAGGGAAAAATTCATTTGCCATCCTCAAGCCCTGTATCCCTTCTCCAGCTTGTATCACAACATATGAATCGCTAAGACTGTTAACCAGAAATTTGCGCATTTCCGGATTATCTTCAACTACCAATATTCTTTTCTTTAATGCATGATTGGCAGTTTTAATATTGTTTGTTACAGTATCAGATTTTGTTGCATCATCCTGGTTAATCCAGTCAATGGTATAATGTAAACTTTCAAAGTCTATACTAAAATCTGTATCAGAAACTATCTCAATACTCTTATAATTTTGCTTTGCCGCTGGTATACCAACCAAAAATTCAGTCCCTTCATTTCTTTCGCTGTAAACATGTAGAGTGCCTTTGTGTAATTCTACTAGGCTCTTCACTAAAGCAAGACCGACACCAGATCCAAGGTGCTTTTCTCTGCCAGAAGTGTTAACCCTGAAATACCGGTCAAATATATTTTGAATGGAATTCTCTGTAATTCCAATTCCGGTATCCGCTATCCTTATCCAAATCATTTGATTATCCTTAACTTCAGATGGAATAATTACATAATTACTGAATTTAGGTTTAAAACACTCAAGAGTATTTAAAATTTCAACTTCAATTAAACCGTTATTGTCTGTGTATTTAAAGGAATTTGAGATCAGGTTTACCAATATTTTTTCAATAATATTAGGGTCAAAATAAATGAAATTAGTATTTGAAGATGTCTTTATATTGTAAACCATCTCTTTTTCTACTGCCAGCTCCCGGAATTCAGCACAAATACTGCTAACAAATTTCTGCAGGTCATTATGGGCAACATTCAACTTCATTGTATCTGTTTCCACTTTTCTAAAGTCCATTAATTCATTTGTCAGCCCTAATAGTCTCCTTGCATTGCTGTAAATTAAGCGTAGATAATTATGCTGCTCTTCTTTATTTGTTTCACTATGCAGCATTTTTTCTGTAGGGCCGAGAATTAAGGTGAGTGGTGTACGGAATTCATGCGAAATATTGGTAAAAAACTGCAGCTTCATTTGATGCAGTTCTTCCTGCTTCTTTTCTTCAAGCTCTTTAAATTGTACTTTACGCTTTAATGCAAACCACGAGTTTTGATATTTCCATACTATATAGATAATACCTAATAAAAGTAAAAAATAAATAATTTTAGCATACGGAGTTTTCCACCATGGTGCTAATATTGAGATTGAAAGTTTTTCTTCGTTACCAGCCCAAACCCCGTCACTATTTGCAGTCTCTACTTTAAGTGTGTAATTCCCATATGCCAGGTTGGAATATGTAGCATATCTGTTTGAAGCATCGGTATAAATCCAGTTTTTGTCAAAACCCTCGAGTTTGAACCTGTATTTGCAACGTTCAGGATTTGCATAATGCATAGATGAAAACTGTACAGAAAAATTATTTTGAGATGAGGTGAGTTTTAAATGCTTCATATAACTTACCCCCTCCGTAAACAATCTAAGTTCATCATCTTTCTCTATACTTTCTCCATTCACCAACAACCCGGTAAAGGCTGCTGACGGCTTTGAATTACTACTCAAAATAGCAGAAGGGGAAAAATAGTTGATTCCGTTTATTCCTCCAAAATACAAACGTCCTGATTCACTGGCATAAGCAGCACCAATTTTAAAGCTATTTCCCTGTAATCCATCGTTAACATCATAATAAACAAATCTGTTTTCTAATGGATTATACATCGCGAGCATTTTGCCAGCCAGCCATAAATTACCCTTATTATCAATAAGCATACTTTCAATATCTTTTAATTCCTGATTGGAATTGTCTTTAATATTGAAAATTTCATACGTATCATTTTTGTATAATCTAATTTTGTTCAAACCGCCACCAAGTGTACCAACCCAAATAAGAGAGTCCCCCTGAGGCAAAACCGGCCATACAAAGGAAGAACTCAATGCCGTATTGTTTTTCCCGTTAGTATAATTTTTAATCTGGGAAATGGACCCGTCAGCATTTAAAAATATATGATTCAGACCATGGTCGGTTCCAACTAATATTTCGGGCTTATTTTTATCTGCATATATGAATGTTACCCGATTGGATAATATTGAATGCTGTTTTGTTGTTGCAGTTACTCTTTCTACATGATAGTTGCCTTTCGACTTATAAATAATCCTACTTAGACCGTTATTCCAGCTACCAGCCCATATCTGATTAAATTTATCTTCAGACAGAGCAAAATAATTTCCTTCTTTAAACATATCCCCGGTGCCTATTCCAGGTTTTAAACTCTCAAAACTACCATTCTGAAAGCGGATGCTTATTCCAACATCGGAACCAATCCAGAGCCGATTTTCTGAGTCATTTAAGAGTGATCTGATATTTTCACTGTGCAATCCAGAATTACCTGGATGATATTGGGTATATTGATTGGTGGAGAAGTCATAATAATTTAATCCATTATTACGTGTGCCAATCCAAAGATTGCCTTTATCATCTTCATGTAAGGCCCTGGTGTAATTTGCAGATAAAGCACGAGAATTATTTTGATTACGCTGTAATAAGTGAAAAGGTTTTTGATTAAGGTCAGCAATATTAGCCCCACCACCAAAAGTTGTAAACCAAATACAATCAGATTTATCAATAAAAACCGTATTGATAGTATTTGCTGTAATACTTGTCTTATCAAATTCATTATTTACATAATAATCTAATTTCTTTTCAGCAGTTGAATATTTAATTGCGCCACTTACAGAACTCATCCACAAGTTTCCTTTAGAATCATAACACAAATAGTTAGGCAGAGATATGTTTGTTGGCAAACTGGTTATTCTAAAAAGGCTGCTCTTGTTTAACAAATAGGTTTCATCCCTGTTATTTAATATTGTATTTATGGTAGCAGCATTAATTACAAATACACCATTTTTATTGCATATTGTAAGATTGCTTTTATTGTCTATATTCAAGGCAGTAACACCTCCTTCAATATCGTCATCGAAATTAATTTTCTTGATCCTATTGTCTGTTGAAATAATTAAAATACCATTTGAATAAGCGCCCCAAATGTTTCCTTGTTTGTCTGCAGTTAAATTGTAAATAGTTCCCTTTGATAGAACAAATGGAGATGCAACATCTTCTCTGAGCAACAAATCGTTACCAATAGAGTAAATATGTATTTTTCTGTCTGTAATGGTGTAAAGCTTTTGACCTACAACCGCAAGTTTCTGCAAGGGTTCCTTTATAGACAAGGCCGTTCTGGTATCAGCTGTTTTAATAATACTAAATCTTTGAGCAGGAAGAGAGAATAGTGCAAGACCCCCTTCAGTTGTTAACCACATGTAATTCTCATTACATAACTTCATATCAGATATCCTGTTCAAATAAGCAGCCTTGGTATCATCTGATCTATTGTAAAATACTTTTGTGTCATATCCGTCATATCGATTGAGACCCGAATAAGTCCCTATCCACATAAAGCCTTTTTTATCTTGGAGAATAGCAGTTGCGTCTGTATGTGAAAGACCATTATCTACAGTGAGGTGACGAAAACGTAACTGAGATAATTGAGAAAATACAATATTATATAAGAAACAAAACGGAACTAAAATTACAATAATCTTAAAAAGTAAAAACTTTTTCATACAGCAAATTTTAGACAATCAGTTTATAAATGTCAATTTAACATTTACTAATGACAGTAACAAAAATTTGAATTTGCGTCATAAAAGGACGGACATAATTATAATATCAATTAGATATCTGACGACTGATAGTTTTTGAATTAGAAAAATTTCAGTATAGAAGGTCTGTGAAGAATGATTACATCGGACGATGTAAAAGAATCAACGGAGAATGAATTCTTATAGCTATTCTATAAACTGCATGAGGTCAGGCCTTGCAATAATATAAAGATATCAATTAAAAGAAAGGTGAAGTGTTATTGGGTACTAAGTTCAAAAAAAGCTGCCCCATGCGTGGGTAAAACCGCTTCCAACTTTAGTTCAACCAACCCTTTGTCCATGCCAGTCCAAAGGTCTTTTACTTTATATCTACCCCTCAAACTTTCTAGCTCTAAATCAAAAGTAACTTTTCTTTCTTTATCGGATAGATTAAACAATGCGGCATACTTCTTTCCGGTTTTTAGGTCTGAAGCAATCCAAATCGCATAATTCTCATTCTTAAATACTTGCCTGTTGTCAGAACTGTTTTGATTTACATTCAATACATCAGCATTTGTTAAAAAGGGCATTATACCTTCTGTATTTTTTAATAAATCTGCTCCAAGCATTAAAGGACTCCTTGCAATACTCCACAAAGTCATAAGAGTATAGTGTTCCGGAATTGTAAACTTGCTCATTCTTTCCGGGCCATGTGGACGATTATTTAATGATAGTCTTCCTATTGGCAACATATCTGCATCAGGCCAATGCCCATTTTTTATAAAAGGCGACCATGCATTCATTAAATCAAAATTATGCTTCAAGGATTCCCAATTATCCCAAAAGTCTGCTGAAATTCTCCACATGTGCGAATACTGAGAAACATGATGTGCTTGAGACAGCGGCGCTTCACCACAAGATAAACTTAAAACCATAGGGCGACCACAATTGGCCAATGCTTTACTTATCATTTCTATTTCAGCCTTGTGATATGGCGGGTACATCATATCGTCTGCCTTAATAAAATCTACCCCCCATTCTGCATACAATTCAAAAATTGAATTATAATATTCTTGAGCGCCTGGCTTTGACGCATCTACCCCAAATAAATTATTTTGCCAACCGCATGTGTCCCAAGGTTCTGCAATATCCTTTGCTGTATAATTTGTACCTTTTATTGGCAAATTGTTATAATATGCTTCTCTTGGAATACCTCTCATTATATGAATTCCAAATTTCATTCCTTTGGAATGAACATATTCAGCAATTGCCTTAAATCCTGTTCTGTTTTTGGCAGATGGAAACCTTATTTCTGAAGGTAGCAATCTCCCATACTCATCCATTACTAATGTATCTAATGGGGTGCCATCTGGATTTAATCTTATATTAGGATGACCATATCTCCGGCTACCGGGTATACTTGATGAGTATTTGCCGGGCTCGTCATTAAACCAAACATAGTCAATTACTGCATATTCCCAGCCATACTTTAGTAGCTTGCTTTGCATAAAATCAACAGTGGACTTGAACTCTTGCTCATTAATCCGGCAATCATATGCATCAAAACTGTTCCAACCCATCGGAGGTTTTGTTGCAATATTTCTATCAAGACCAATTGTCTCTTTTTTGCTTATTCTATTTACATTATTTTGAGCAATGGATGTGCCAAATAAAATACTGAAAAAAAGTAAGGTTGAAATTGTTCTGGTCATTTAATTATTTTAAGTTTTTCCGGATTGTCCTGGGCGTACCTTATCAATAGACATATTGGGATGCGGTACATGTGCTTCTTTGATGTATCGAGAAAGTTTGTTTACTATTTTTAAATTTTGGGTCGCAATATTATTTTTTTCAGATGGATCAGTTTGAAGATTGAACAATTCCCATTTGCCATTTTCTGAAAATGTTGTGGTGTTTAATTTTATTAACTTCCAAGGGAAACTGATAACACATTGCTTACCTCCTTCTTCGTAAAACTCCCAGTATAGATATTTATGTAGTTGCTGCTTTCCGGTGTTAATCAAAGTTGGCAAAATTGAAACCCCGTCTGTCTTAAAATGAGATTTTGTAACTGTCAACTGACTAAATGTTGCTAAAAAATCATACTGAGCAAAAACGCCATCTGATATAGCAGGCTTTATATAAGAAGGCGACCACGCAATCATAGGAACTTTGATTCCTCCATCATACAAATCTCTCTTCTTACCACGAGTGTTACCACTGCTGTTAAAAAATAGCGGGGAATGACCCCCTTCACTATGTGGTCCGTTATCACTTGTGAAAATAATAAATGTGTTTTTATCTAACCCTGTTTGCTTTAAATGAGCTACAAGATTTCCTACTGTGGCGTCCAAGCGAGTTATGGCAGCCGCAAAACCTTTTTCCACATCTGGCCAATGCTCATCTTTGTAAATTCCATAATCAGGAACTTCCATTCCGTTTTCCTTAATTTCATTATTGGCATGTGGTATAGTAGGTGTGAAAAAAATAAAAAAGGGGTTGTCTTTATTTATGTTGATATAGGAAATGATTTTCTCTTCCATTACATCGGGTACATAAGTTTTTTTAACCATTGCTTCACCATACCCTTCTGGACGGTTATCTTTAGTACCAACCCAACTATTATTACTCCATTTTTCTATTGGCAATAGTTTATTTCCAGGAAGATCTACTCTCTTATCATTCTCGTACAAAAATTCTGAATAGAAATTATGAGCATGCCACATATTCAAATAGCCAAAGGAATAATCAAAGCCACAGCGTTGAGGGTCGCCTACGGGCTGAGGATGCCCCACGCCCCATTTTCCAATTAACGCAGTAGAATATCCATTATCTTTTAACATGGATGCAATCGTTACTTCGTTTCCTAATTTTTGTGGAAAAGGTTGATTACCTCGAACACTACTATGACCATTATGCAAACCAGTTAAAAGCGATGCTCTAGAAGGTGCGCAAACGGTAGCGCCAGAGTAAAAATTAGTAAACTTAATTCCTTCTGAAGCCAGCTTATCTATGTTCGGCGTTTTGATTTTTTGTTGTCCATAACAACCCAAATCACCGTAGCCAAGATCATCCGCCAGTATTAGTATAATGTTCGGTTTTTCTTGCTGTGCCTCAACATTTATTAGAAATAAATTACCAGCAAAGAATAGCATCAAGTGCCTCAGAAATTGCATACTTAATTATCAATTTTGTAATGAATCACACGCACTATTTTACCGTTATTTCAATTGTTTTGAAACGCCGTTCAAGATCGTACTCACTTGCCAATATTTCATCCGGACGTCCAGTTATATAACCATTGCCGCTGTATTTTTTTCTACCAACATAGGTAGCCACCATTACTGCTTTGTATACACCTGGAACAGAATATTTGTATTTATATGTTTGTGTATTGTTCGAATATACAAATGGTATTTTAACCCCTTCGTTAAAGGATTGTATTACATTAGCAGCATCTCCCAGCCTTACTTCCTGCATATAAACATTTCCAGTGTAAGAAAGCAAATCTCCATCATCATCTGTTGCAATAGGGTCATCGGCATTAAAAATAAGGCGTACCTCATCAATCCCTTTTTTCGGGTCTTTACCCAAAGGAATATTAGTAGTGCGCCATGCCGTTAGTACTGTTTGCAAATTGAATGCAAGATTGTCTAATAATTCCCTCACTGTGATAGTTGTGTAAGATATGGGGGATGCAGCACCGTCAATAACAACCTGAACGCCGAACTTAATACCAATACCAGTAGTGCTTGTAGATGTAAAACCATCTGGAAAAGAACAATAAGGAGAGAAGGTATTGTTTGGGGTTGTATTTAAAGCTCCTAAACTAGTTAAATTAGTGTTTACATAATTAAGCATTTGCGGCAATACAGCATTACCTGGCTTAATTGTAAGCGTATAAGGGTTTCCGTTAGGTATTTTCATATTAATATACCTAGAGTTTGTAGCATTTGAATAATCCCAAGGCACTAATTTACCATTATATATTTCCATTGGGGGTCCTGAAAAAGTATAACCGGCCGGCACTTCATTTACTTTAGGTATATACAATAAATATTCTTTTAGATCAGGTATTCTAAGTGCATATACATTGGTTTTCAATTGTTCCTCGGTATAGCCCTTTTGCTCAACAAGATTAATACGGCTTTTTTCAAAATCTTTTCTGGCATCGCCTGTATAAATAGATAAAGCATCAGCTCCATCGGTAAATGTGAATGTAACTTCTTCATTTACAGCTACAGTCGTTTTACTAGATGTAAAATTTACATCCTTTATTTCGAGCTTTTCTTTAAGGCAAGAAGTAAACAATACCCCTGAAACCACTACTGAAAAAATATTATTTTTAAACATATCATTTAGATTTTTGAATGAATGATGTTACTAAAACCCTTCATTTTGATTCAAGTTTTTGTTCCTATCAATTTCCTGCTTGGGTATTGGCAAATATTGAAACTTGGGGTTGGGGTCGGTTAATACACTTGTTCCAAACTGTGTAGCAGCAAGCGTTCTTCTTGTGAGTGGGTTTATTTGTGATTTTATAGCATTCACACGACTTATTAAAGTACCATATCTTGTCAAATCATACCAACGGCAGTTTTGCTCACCCGCCAATTCCCTCCATCTTTCATCCAGCAAATCATTTCTAAATTGGACTTGCGACAGTGAGGATGAAAAATCTGGTACAAAACCAGCAGTAGCTGAAAATTCTCTAAAATTTCGAATAGTTGGTGCGGGCGGTACTTCTCGTATCCCCTTGAAGGCACATATTTGATTAAAATATTTTGACATGGTATCCGTTGCCTGAGCAAGAGTAAGAACAGGGTTAGTGGCTCCTTGTGCAAGACTATAGACTACATTAGACGTTGGCACCCTTCTGAAAATATCAGCATATGTTAGTTTATAAGCATTATTTTCAATAATTCTTGAATTAACAGTAAGAGCTGGATAATAAACAAAATTTCTGGCTCTATCTCTCACAATGTTTACAGCAGCAACAGGGGTTAAACTACCACCCACCGGGACTATTGATGGGCCATTTAATTCATTACCTGCCTCTGCATACATTAACAATACTTCAGCATATCGCATAACGGGTATATCAGCATCAAAAATTGCTCCTGTAGAGTTAGCTTGGGTCAGAGGATTTCTTCTAAACTTAACCAACTGCATGGTTGGTGTATTGTTAGGGTTTCCATCACCCCAAACAGTGGAAAACCAGCGGTTGTTCAGCCCTGGGCCAGTTACAATATCAACTGTAGCTGGTCGATAACGAAAAGAGTTGGCATTATTCACTGCCTCGAACCAATAAGGCCTCGTAAACTGGTATGGTTCCCTTGTCCTGATATATATTTCACAATCGCCGCCATTCGGACAATCAATTGCTGTATTTTGTAACCCAGATCTACCATTCGTTTCAAAAGATCTGAAATCACCATCTTCAAAAGTCCAAAAGCGTCTTACAATATCCCCAGGTGAACTAAAGTCAAATGCAGACCATCCAAAATCATTTGCAACGCTTGCGCCATTTGCACCAGCTATTGCACCAATCAGATCCTGAACTGCCCCAGCATTATTTATAAATCCGCTGTTCTCTCCAAATCTGCCAGAGCCCCCGTCTAAAGCCTCAAACTCTACAGTAAAAATAAATTCGTTGTTACCTGCATATTGCTTATCACGAATGAAATTATCTGGGTAGTATGTTTTAAGCGCATACTGACCACTCGAAATTACTTGTTGCAGAGCTGCTATTGCACTTTTATAATCCTCAACACCGTTTCCAGCATTATCTCTATACTTTGCTATGGTGGCGCGTGTTAAATGAACTTTTCCTAAAAAAGAGAGTGCTGTAAACTTGCCTGCGCGGCCCCTCTCGGGAGTATTTGGCAACATTTGAGATGCCATTGTAAGGTCATTTATAATAAAATTATAAACTTTTGCTTCTTGCTCCTTCATTTGTGAAGAGGGCATATTTGAAACATTATCTATTTGTGAAAGCTCAGTAAAAAATTTATCTATAATTGGTACATTTCTGTAAAGTCTAACCAAGTTAAAATATAAAAAGCCACGGAGAAATCTGGCTTCCCCTTCAATCCTGCGCCAGTTGGCGCTATCAGCAGCAGAGAGTCCTGGAATATATCCAAAATCCTTGGCTCGTTCAATAATTAAATTGGGCCTTGATATTGCTTTGTAATGATCGGCCCAAATAGCGAATACTTCTCCGTCACCAGCATCATGGTTCATACGGGCTATAGCACTTTGAGCAAAGGTTGTACCTGTTGCAGGCACATTATAATCAGTTGTGAAAGCCCTGTAAAATTGAGAACCAGTAATATTATTATTTCTTAACTCATTATAGGCCTGCCCAAGCAAAAGTCCTGCTTCTATTGGGCTTTTACCAAAATTATTTAAATCAATTTCCGTTTTAATCTCAGCTGTTGTAAACTTTGTGCAAGCCGGTAGCTGAGCTAAAATAAATGCTGCAAATACTATTTTTATTAATTTATTCATACAATTCATTTTTTCAGATTCATTAGTTGTTTAAAATGTCACATCAACGCCAAAAAGTATAAACCGTGACCTGGGATATGCTCCCTGGTCAAGTCCTGGAAACAAACCTTTGTTTATTCCTGTTGCACTATTTACCTCAGGATCATACCATGAGTATCGCGTAAGAACAAAAAGGTTTTGACCCGTCATAGAAAGTCGGGCAGATGAAATTTTTGCATTCTTCAACCATTTAGCAGGTAGTGAATAGCCAATACGCAATGTCTCAAAACGCAGGTAAGAACCATCTTCTACCATTTCGCTTCTTGAAAATAAACTATTGATACGGGTAGTAAATATGGCGCTGTATGATTGATAGTTCCTGTCCTGGTTTTGTCGATTCCAGATACTATTTGAAACATCGTCAATTAGATTATTATCGCCTCGTAAATAAAATGCCCTGTTGATATTATTATTCACTACATCATTTCCAAACGACCACCTGAAAAATGCATACAATTCGAATCCTTTATAAGTAAGCGTATTACCAATACCCCCTGTATGAATTGGCAATGTATGCGCTATAGGAACATATTCATCCCTGTCAATAATTCCATCGCCGTTCAAGTCAACAAACTGAAACTCACCATTATTATTGTCTTGCGTTTTTCTAGCAGAATTATAACGTTCAAAATCTGTATTCACTAGTCCGTCCTGAATGGTTCCGTAGTATACGCCTATGGACTGGCCTAACCGAAGCAGTACATCATTTGGCAAACCACCTGTGCCAACTGCTCTAAAACCAAGCTCCGGTACTCCTCCTAAATCAAGTATTTTATTTCTGTTAAATGAAATATTAAAGTTAGTATTCCACTTAAATTTTTTGCTCCGTATGTTAGATGAAGCAATTTCAATTTCCAATCCCTTGTTGCTAATAGAACCGCTGTTTACTATCGATGAAGTAAAGCCGCTATAACCTGGCAATTGTACATCAAGCAAAATATTTTTTGTTGTATTATTATAATAGTTAGTGGATAATGTAATCCTATCTTTTAGAAACCCTAAATCTAGTCCAAAATTATAACCTCTGGTAGTTTCCCATGTGATATCTGAATTAGCAAAGCGGTTAGTCGGGTTAACTAAAGTTGTCAGCCCAGAATTGAATGGATAGAAAATATTGGAAATATTACCTAATGGTATCCCGGCATTTAATGGTATCTGGTCATTACCGGTAACTCCATAGCCAACACGGAATTTAATGGTTGACATGAATTTAGATGCAAAATCCATAAATCGCTCATCCATTACGTTCCATGCAGCGGAGACAGAAGGGAATACACCTCTTTTATCTCTTACGAATCTGGAAGATTCATCAATACGAGAAGAAGCTGTAAAAATGTATTTCCTTTTGAAATCATACTGAAATCTGCCAATATATGAAAGTACTCTTGTATCTGTGTATAAAGGTGTAGTTCTTACTGATTGGGCAGATGAAATACTATTTATACCAAGTACTTCAGTTCCAAATTGTTCATACCGGGTAAACGCCTGATCAGCTCTATCTTTTCGACCCTCGAATACAAAGGTTCCGTTAATACGATGATTTTTTGCAAATGTTTTGTTGACAGCAATCCTTGGTTGGAATACCCAACGCAAATCCCTGCGATCAGTAATATCTACTCTACCCTTAACGTTTTGTCCTTCCCTCAAGAGACTTGGAGTATATGTATCACGGTAAGAGTCTTCATTGGTTACACCAGCCTGCAGTACTAACTCTAACCATTTTAAAGGCTTGGCAGATACGCTTATATTTCCATTAAACCAATTTGCCGAACGACCAGCCTCCAATTGCTTTACTCTGAATTCCGGACTTTCCGGACCGGCACCCTGGCCTCCGTTATTGATTGCGCCTTCTGTGTTACCGATAATGTTGTCCCTGTTAATGAACGGATTTAAAAAATTTGCCTGTGCAATCGCATTATCTGCTCTGTTATCACCAATTAGGCCTTTGTAAGCAGAATTAGTGTATTGAAACTTAAGAGCAGCACTGAATATATTGTTTATCTTTTGATCGAGGTTGAGTCGGGTTGACAATCTTCTAAACCCTGAATTTATAACAGTACCCTTTTCATCTGCGTATCCAAGAGATGCAAAATATGATGTTCCTCCGTTGGTTGCACCAGAAAAGCTCAAGTCCTGAAATTGTCTAACAGTATTTTGAGTAATCAGGTCAAGCCAGTTTGAACCTGTAAGATTAGTGACCCCATAAAAATTATTTAAGATTGACTTGGAATCAATTCCAAGTTTTGCTACTTCTGCCGGGTTAGACAACAACTCCCAAAGTCCAGGTTCACCAGGCTTCGGAATATATGTTGTGGCAAAACCTGCGTTATCCCCTGCTTCTGATCGGTAAAGACCTGCACGGTATGCCGCATATTCTTGAGGACTGAGCGTGCCAAGTGTACGAACCAGGTCTCCAATACCTACTTTACTACTAAAAGTAAATTTGGGTTTTCCAGTTTTACCTTGTTTCGTTGTTATAACAATTACTCCGTTTGAGGCACCCACACCATATAATGCAGTTGCTGAAGCGTCTTTTAAAATGTCTATAGATTCAATATCGTTGGGGTTAATTGCAGCAAGTGGATTGAATGCATCGCCGGCACTATTGGCATAGGGAATATTGTCAACTACAATCAAAGGGCTGGAACCTGCTGTTATAGTTGCCAAGCCTCTGATATTAATGCTGAATCCTGCACCAGGTGTACCATCATT
Source organism: Chitinophagaceae bacterium (assembly GCA_947489175.1). GTDB lineage: Bacteria > Bacteroidota > Bacteroidia > Chitinophagales > Chitinophagaceae > Pollutibacter. Next base: position 43,511 of record CANLED010000001.1, read on the forward strand.
TGAAACAATATTAACCCCGGCAGCCCTGCCCTGCAGCACTTCAGAAATATTTACCGGTGCTGTGTTCTCTAAAGATGCTTTATCGATTTTTGAGGTAGCTGATGTTTGGTCTTTTTTAAATGTTTTGATGCCATAACCAGATACTACAACAGCATCCAAAGAAATATCCGAAGGGGTTAAAACAACATTAATTACAGATTTAGAACCAACAGTTTCTGTTTGCAATTCATAGCCAGTAAAACTAAACTGTAACACATCTTTTGGTGATGCTTCGATAGAATATTGACCATTTTTACCTACCAATACTACTTTTTTGGTGGTGAGATTTTGTACTGTAGCGGATTCCAAAACCTGGGCATTTTCATTTCTAATTACCCCGGTAACAGTTTTGCTTTGGGCAAAGGAGTTGAAAAAACCAATGACAGCTATAATTAGAAGTGCTACTTTTTTCATACACATACAGCGTTTATTTATTGAAAATAATTTCAAATTTATTGTTGTTAGGTTAGATTTTCTTGTCCAATTAATCTGAAAAACTGTTCAATCATGCCAAAATAGACTGATTACCAAGGGAAAAGAGCTAATTTTCAAAATAGCTTGTTATGGGTCTAAAATAGACTACCAACTATTGAAATTCCTACATTATAATCATTAGAGGAAGATTTAGGTCGGGCCTGTGGGGGGAATTGGGGGGAGGGCTTGAACACATATACGCGAATAAAGAGCTTATAAAATAATACATCCCTCCTTCTGAAAAAGTACGGGGTCAGAATAAACCATTTGGAAGTACAATAGTCCTTCAGCCAATAAATAAAGTGATCAAATATTTAAACGTAGTAATTACACTTATTCTAAAATGTTTAGTACATTAGCCATTACAAGAAATGTACTGCACGCTTTATGGAACAAATATCTTATGTTATTGGTGTTGACTATGGAACCGATTCTGTTCGGTCTATTGTTGTTAACGCTGCAACCGGACAAGAGCTTGCTTCTTCTGTATTTTTTTACCCCCGTTGGAAAAATCAGCTCTATTGCAATGCATCCGAAAATCAGTTTCGTCAACATCCACTGGATTATCTGGAAGGTCTTGAGACCACCATTAAAGATTGTATTCAACAAATAGGTCCGGATTGCGCAAAAAATATTAAAGGAATTGGTGTAGATACAACAGGATCAACGCCTGTAGCAGTTGATGCCACAGGCACGCCACTTGCATTACGCCCAGAATTTGCAGAGAATCCAAATGCAATGTTTGTTTTATGGAAAGACCATACAAGTGTAGCTGAAGCAGGTGGCATAAATGAGCATGCAAAAAAATTTGGGACCAATTATTTACAGTATGTAGGTGGGGTTTATAGCAGTGAATGGTTTTGGGCAAAACTTCTTCATATATTAAGAACCGATGAAAAAGTTGCATGTGCTATTCATAGTTGGGTAGAGCACTGTGATTGGATTCCATTTGTTTTAACAGGCGGAACGAGTGCTTCAGACATTAAAAGAGGAGTATGCAGTGCAGGTCATAAAGCACTTTGGAGCGAAGATTTTGGGGGTTACCCTCCCGATTCATTTTTTTCAAGCCTGGATCCATTGCTTGCAGGCTTTACCAGTAAGCTTCCCTCAGAAACATATACCTCCGATAAGCCAGCAGGTAATCTTTCTGCAGAGTGGGCCTCCCGGTTAAATTTAGATACCCATGTAGTCGTTGCTGTAGGCGCATTTGATGCACACATGGGGGCAGTAGGCGCTCAAATAGAACCTTATTATCTAAGTAAAGTAATTGGAACCTCTACCTGTGATATGCTAGTGGCGCCAGCAGTTGAAGTAAAAGATAAACTGGTGCGCGGTATATGTGGTCAGGTAAACGGATCAATTATACCTGGAATGATAGGTATGGAAGCGGGTCAATCAGCATTTGGTGACGCGTATGCTTGGTTAAAGGACATACTTTCCTGGAGTTTGGATTTGCTGGAAGACGAAACTTTAAAAAATAAAGCAACAGAAAAAATAATGGCTGCATTAACAGAAAAGGCAGCCTTGCTTCCACTTGATGAAAAAGATGAAATTGCCATTGATTGGTTAAATGGAAGACGCACACCAGATGCCAATCAAATGTTGCACGGTGTTTTTGCAGGCTTAAATCTAGGAACCACTGCACCCAAAATGTTCAAAGCACTGATAGAAGCCACCTGCTTTGGTGCAAAAGCAATAGTAAATAGGTTTGTTGAAGAAGGTATTCCAGTAAAAGGACTGATTGGACTCGGGGGAGTTGCAAAAAAATCTCCTTACATCATGCAAGTAATGGTTGATGTAATAAATATGCCCATTCGGATCCATAAGTCGGAACAAACATGTGCACTGGGTGCAGCGATGTTTGCTGCAACTGCAGCAGGTTTATATGAAAAAGTAGAAGATGCCATGCAGGCAATGGGGCAGGGATTTGATGCCACTTATACACCCAATTCTTCACGCGTAGCTTACTATCAAAACCGCTACAACCAGTATAAAAAGCTTGGTCATTTTATTGAAACTAATTCTTAGACCGATTATGAGTAAATATGCACATATCATGGAGGAAGCATATGCAGCCAATATGCAATTACCGGAATTAGGGCTCGTGCTTTTTACATTTGGAAATGTGAGTTCTGCTGACAGAGACTTGGGGGTTTTCGCTATTAAACCAAGTGGCGTCCCATATGAACAATTATCTCCGGCGGATATGGTAATTGTTGATTTTGAGGGAAATACCGTGGCCGGAGAATTAAGACCATCGTCTGACACTAAAACACATGCTGTTTTATACAAGCATTGGGAAACCATTGGTGGAATCGTCCATACGCACTCTGTATATGGAACTGCTTGGGCTCAATCTCAACGCGACATTCCCATTTTTGGAACGACACATGCCGATTACAATACCGTTAATATTCCATGCGCGTCACCTATGTCTGATGAAATGATTGAAGGCAATTATGAACTTGAAACGGGATTTCAAATCATGAATTGTTTTAAAGAGCGCGGACTCGATTACAAAGAAGTTGAAATGGTTTTAGTAGGAAATCACGCACCTTTTACATGGGGCAAAAATGCTGATAAGGCTGTACACAATAGCGCAGTGTTGGAACAAATTGCTAAAATGGCGCTTTTGACAGAACAAATAAATCCAAAAGCACCTACATTAAAAGAAGCGCTTATCAGAAAACACTACGAAAGAAAACATGGTCCGAATAATTATTATGGTCAATAAAATAGCAGCGATTAATTTATATATTTTATGAAAAGTTTAGAAACATTAGAAGTTTGGTTCGTTACCGGCAGTCAGGATCTATATGGCGAAAAAACCCTGCAACAAGTAGCTGTCAATGCAAAAGCCATTGCAGATTCATTGCACGCAGAACAACAAATTCCAGTATCGGTAATTTGGAAACCAACCGTAAAATCTCCAGAGGAAATATTGGCAATTTTTCAGGAAGCCAATACAGCAAAGAACTGTATCGGAATTGTTGCCTGGATGCATACTTTTTCTCCGGCTAAAATGTGGATTGGCGGATTAAAGATTCTACAAAAACCTCTCTTACATTTTCACACGCAATTTAATAGAGATATTCCCTGGGATTCTATTGATATGGATTTCATGAACCTGAATCAATCGGCACATGGAGACAGGGAATTCGGTTTTATCATGAGTCGAATGCGCTTGAATAGAAAAGTAGTGGTGGGTCATTGGCAGGATCATGAAACCATTGCTAAAATTGCGACATGGACAAGGGCTGCAGCTGGCTGGAATGACTGGCAGGGTGCAAAATTTGTACGCTTTGGCGACAACATGCGTCAAGTGGCCGTTACGGATGGCGATAAAGTGGAAGCAGAAATTAAGTTTGGTTATTCAGTGAATACCTATGGCATTGGGGATTTGGTGCAAGTAATTAACCAAGTAACGGAAGCAGAAATTGATGTGCTTGTGGCGACATATGAATCCAGCTATAACCTCATGCCTTCTTTACAAAAAGGTGGTATACAACACGCTTCACTCAGAGAAGCAGCAAAAATTGAAATTGGCATGAAAGCCTTTTTAGTGGCTGGGAATTTTAAAGGATTCACAGATACTTTCGAAGACTTACACGGCATGGCACAACTACCAGGAATTGCTTCTCAAAGACTGATGGCAGATGGCTATGGCTTTGGAGGCGAAGGCGATTGGAAAACGGCTGCTCTTGTTAGAGCCATGAAAGTAATGGGTACTGGCTTGCAGGGAGGCAATTCATTTATGGAGGATTATACTTATCACTTTAATCCATCCGACAGCATGGTATTGGGAGCGCACATGTTAGAAATTTGCGAAACTATCGCATCCGATAAACCAAATTGCGAGATTCATCCTTTGGGTATTGGCGGAAAAGCTGATCCAGTAAGACTTGTTTTTAACTCAGCGCCGGGCCCTGCACTCAATGCTTCGATCGTTAGTATGGGCAATCGTTTTCGTTTACTTGTAAATGAAGTGTTGGCCGTTGAGCCAAAGCATGAATTGCCTAAGCTTCCGGTAGCAAGAGTTTTATGGAAACCATATCCTAATATGCACACTGGTTGTGCTGCTTGGATTTATGCTGGTGGCGCACACCATACATGTTATTCACAAAACTTAACTTCAGAACATTTAGAAGATTTCGCTTCAATGGCAGGTATAGAATTTTCTCTTATTGGAAAAGAAACAACACTGCATCAGTTCAAAAATGAGTTGAAATGGAGTGATGTGTATTACCATATAAACAAGCAATAAGAATGAGAGGGTATATATTAATCATTACAAGAATAAATGATTAATTAGACTACAATAATCATACAAAACACTTAAAAAGATTAATCAAATGAACACAATTTCATTACAAGACAAATTGATTTTCGTCTTTTATTTTATTATAGTTGCCAGTTATGGATACTGGGTGTATAAGAAAAAGAAAAACGATGTTTCTGCTTCACAAGATTTCTTTTTAGCAGAAGGATCACTTACTTGGTGGGCAATTGGCGCTTCACTAATTGCATCTAATATTTCTGCTGAGCAATTTATTGGAATGAGTGGTGAAGGGTTTTTTGTGGGAATTGCTGTGGCAGCTTATGAGTGGATTGCCGCGCTAGCACTCATTATTATTGCAGTATGGTTTATCCCTATATATTTAAAAAATAAGATTTATACTATGCCTCAGTTCTTGAAAACGAGGTACAATGAATCTGTTTCTTTGGTAATGGCCATTTTTTGGTTGTTTTTATATGTATTTGTAAACCTCACATCTATTCTTTACTTAGGAGCCGTAGCCATCAATGGTTTATTGGGAGGCGAATACCTTCATGTTGTTATGGTTGGACTGATGGTAATGGCTTTATTTATTACACTGGGTGGTATGAAGGTAATTGGCTATACCGATGTTATTCAAGTAGCCGTATTAATTATTGGTGGCTTTGCAACAGTATACATGGCACTTCAAATTGTGGACCAGCGGATCAATGGTGTGCTTGATGGGAGTGCCATTGCGGGTTTCAAAACATTACTTGCTCAAGCTCCAGAACATTTTAAACTTATTTTGCCAAAACCAAACAATACAGATATGAGTATTGCTGGGCAATTGGCAAGAGACAAGTATATAGTTTTGCCCGGTATTGCTATGTATTTTGCAGGTCAGTGGATTGTAAATTTAAATTACTGGGGATGTAACCAATACATTACACAAAGAGCACTTGGTGCAAAATTAGAAACCGCACGTAAAGGTATTTTGTTTGCTGGTTTTATGAAATTATTTATGCCAGTAATTGTTATGTTGCCGGGTATTGCAGCTTATGTTTTATACAAAAACGGCCAACTTCCCGGACTTGAAGGTGGTAAAGATGGTGCATATTCTGCAATCTTAGCATTTTTGCCATCAGGTCTTAAAGGCCTTGCAATTGCTGCATTGACAGCTGCTATTGTAGCTTCTTTGGCTGGAAAAGCAAATAGTATTTCAACTATTTTCACATTAGATATTTACAAAAAATACATAAACAAAGATGCGGAAGAAAAGAAATTGGTTTGGACCGGAAGGTTAACCGTACTAGTATCTATGATTGTTGCAGTACTGTTTACATGGAAAGATTTATTGGGCATTGGGGGTGAAGGTGGTTTTACTTTTATCCAGAAGTACACTGGCTTTATTAGCCCTGGTGTGTTTGCTATGTTTATTTTAGGATTTTTCTGGAAACGTACAACAGGCACTGCTGCGATGGTTGGATTAATCACTGGCTTTGCATTATCTATCTTCTTTAATAATTATGCAGTAGGTCTTTTAGGGCATGAGAACATCATGTTCACAGCATATTTAAATAAAAATGGGTTGTATGAAATTCCGTTTTTAATTAACATGGGCTGGTCTTTTGTAATCACTGTAGCAACAATGGTTGCTATTAGCTTGGCTGGACCAAAAGTGAATCCCAAAGCATTTGAAATTGATGCAAGCATGTTTAAAGTGAGTAAGTCTACACTCATTTTAATTGTTATAACCCTTATGATATTAAGTGCGCTCTACGTAAAATTCTGGTAATTGACGTCAAAGGCATATAACAATCATAACCGTTTACTTGTAGCTGTTGACTGCATTATTTTTGGTTTCGACGGAACCGAAATCAAAGCCCTTTTAGTGAAGCGTTCTTTGGAACCAGAAAAAGGTAAATGGTCTTTGATGGGGGGATTTGTGACTACTAAAGAAAGTGTGCGTGACGCGGCTACTAGGGTATTGAAAAATTTAACGGGACTCGACAATGTTTATATGGAGCAGCTGCACTGCTTTGGAGATGTAATGCGGGATGCAGCAGGACGTGTAATATCGGTTGCTTATTTTGCTCTTATCAAGCTAGACGATTATAAAGAAGAATTGTTACAAAAGCACCATGCAAGTTGGCATTCGTTAAATAAAATACCATCGGTTGTTTTTGACCATAAAAAAATGATTGCTCTATCATTAGAAAGATTACAACAAAAAGCCGTTGCCTATCCTATTGGATTTGAATTACTGCCCATAAAATTTACCATGCAGCAACTTCAAGCACTCTATGAAGCGGTATATAATACCCGTTTTGACAAACGGAACTTTACCAAAAAAATTCTTACTCTCAATATACTTAATCGGTTAACAGAGAAAGAAAAAACAACTTCTCGTAAAGGATCATTCTTATATACATTTGATAAGAAGAAATACAATAAATTAAAAAAACAAGGTATTAAGCTATTGTAATGCAACTAATAAATATGTCTGGAAAAATTCTTTTGGCATAGGAGATGAAGGTGGATACACTTCCATAAAGAAAAAACACTCCACCCTGATGATTCTTGCCATATTGTATGTGCGATTCTGGTAAAAAAGACCATTTTGTTTAAGCAAAAGCCTTCCAACCTTGGAAGGCTTTTCTTTTTTCGTGATTAATTGGTCACCTTTGTGCCCATGCCGCAGCCATCCTTCTTATTGACCACGCTCAATGCCAAGTACATCCACATGAATCTGGCGATCAGGCTGCTGTACGAACTGAACAAGGGCGATGAACGGTTGAGCTGGAAGGAGTTCACCATCAAGGAGAATCCTGATGAAATCGCATCCTATTGCAGCAGTTTCGATGTGGTTTGTTTCAGCTGTTATATCTGGAACATCACCCAGACCTTGGCCGTGGCTGAAAAAATCAAACAGCTGAATCCCGCCACAAAAATATTGCTGGGAGGCCCGGAAGTAACCTACGATTGGCAGGAAATCATTCAATTGGATTGTATCGACTTCATCGTAACCGGAGAAGGGGAGATCCCCTTTTCTGCCTTTCTGCAACAGTATCCTAATGTTGGGTCCATCAACAATATCGTATCCAAACAAAACAATGAGCTGATCTATCAGCAACAAGGGATTAATTTTCCGCTGGAGCAATACGCCAATACCAATCCCTACCAAAACGACGACCCTGAAACCCTTCGCAACCGGGTGCTCTACATTGAGACCTCAAGGGGCTGTCCTTACAAATGCGAATTCTGCCTGGCCAGCCTGGACAATGGCGTCCGCTACCTGCCCACGGAGCATATCAAGAGCAATCTCCTGTATCTGATGACACACGGTCGGGTAATCAAATTCCTGGACCGCACCTTCAATGTCAAAAAGGATTTCACGCTGGATATTTTTCAGTTCATCCTCGACCATGCCCGTCCAGACAATGTTTTCCAGTTCGAAATCACGGCGGATATCCTGCATCCCGCCATCATGCAGTTCATCAAGGAGAAGGTTCCCCGGGGGATGTTCCGTTTTGAGATCGGCATCCAAACCGTCAACCAAAAAGCCAACCTGGAGGTGAGCCGTAAACAGAATTTCGATAAAACAAAGGGCGTGATTCTTGAGCTGAAAGACCATGTGGACATGCACCTGGACCTGATCGTGGGCTTACCGCTGGATTACTGGAACGACATCAAATTCAGTTTTGAAGAGGTGTTCAAACTCTTCCCTCCGGAACTGCAACTCGGCTTCCTGAAATTCCTGAAAGGTACACCCGTGCGAGACAAGCACCAGGACCATGGATACGTTTTCGATCCTGTTGCTCCTTATCAGATCATCAGGAGCAACTACCTCTCTGAACAGGAATTGGCAGACATTACTTTGCTTGAACATGCATTGGAAATATACTGGAACAAACCAAGGTTGTACAATACACTCAAATATGTAACTGCCCAATACAGCATCTTCGATTTTCTGCTGGGGCTGGGCCGTCAGTTTCAACTGAAACACGGGCGATTCATTGGTTTCAGCCTTGAAACAGTCTATGAAATTGCTGCAGCATTCATTGAATCAAGTTACCCCAACGACCCCGTGTTGAAAGAACTCCTTGCCATCGATCACTGGCTGCAACACAAGATCAAACCTTCGAAAAGTTTTTTACAGGAGTACGATAAAAAAGAAAAATTCGCTTTGCTCGATGCATACAAACTTCCCCACCAAACTTGCCGCTATGCAGTAGCACCCATCAATTTCGATTTCGGATTGTGGGAGCGGGAGGGAGTCATTCATTCAGCCGCAACAGAGCTCGTGATTGTTTTTGATGGCCAATCCAAAGCCAGGGTAGTCAACCTTGCAGCATTGCCCGTTGGTTAACGAAACATATTGTGTTGATAGCCCAAAAGGAAGAGGTGGGTATTGGCCAAAGGCTGATGCAAATAGGTATATCCAACATTGATGGCTTGTTTTTTGGAGGGTTTGATGTGCAGGAAAAAGCCTGTCCTGTTCTGATTGAAAAGCCATTGCCCCTGTTGCAATTGCACCATGATTTCGTCATAGACTTGGAGGTCCAATTGAGGAGTAAGGGCTTGTATAAATCCGGTTCTGTACCTGAAACGATGGGCGGAAAAGGAAGGTGTTTTAGTGGTTGCATCAAACCAACGCTGTTCAATCCTGAGGCGTTGCATCCATTTGAGTTTCCCAAACTGGTCTTGCCTCACCAATTCTTCCCAGATCCTGTTCTCCGCACCAAAAGCCGGCCTGTCTTTTTCAACCCTTGAAGCAAACAAGGCATAACCCCCGGCTGCATTCCAACGCTCAGAAAAATAGTGCCGAAGCCCGGTCCTGTACAACCACAATGTTGCCCT
>CANLED010000002.1 GCA_947489175.1 Chitinophagaceae bacterium
AGCACCTACAAACATTGGCTGGACCTTACGGCATCGGAAGGGATATCCATGTAGGCGATACAATTATCGGCATAAAAGGAAGAGTAGGCTTTGAAGCGGCGGCCCCTATGGTAATTTTAAAAGGGCACCATGCCTTAGAAAAACATGTGCTCACAAAATGGCAACTTCAATGGAAAGATACCCTAGCGCAGTTTTACGGAAACTGGTTGCATGAAGGGCAGATCCTTGACCCGGTTATGCGCAACATCGAAGCATTCTTGGAAAACACCCAACAAACAGTAACTGGTAAAGTTTTTATTCAACTGATGCCTTACCGTTTTCAAATAACTGGCATCGAATCAACATATGATTTGATGAACAGCAAGTTTGGGAAATATGGCGAAATGAACTCAGGCTTCACAGGAGACGATGTGAGGGGTTTCAGCAAAATCTTTGGCAATCAAACGATCATCTGGAATGCAGTTCAAAAAGAAAATATCTTGTAATTCAACCACAAAAGCTTCTACATGAAAAATACAATACGCATTGGAATCATAGGTGGAGCAGGCTATACAGGAGGAGAACTCATTAGGCTTTTGCTAAACCACCCCAATGCAGAAATTGTATTTGTTCACAGCAAAAGCAATGCCAGCAACCCATTGCACAAAGTTCACCATGATTTAATTGGAGAAACAGAACTGATATTCGCCGCTGAAATAAACCAGGAAATTGACTTGCTGTTTTTATGTTTAGGACATGGAGAATCTACTAAATTCCTGAACGAAAACGATATTTCAACCTCAATCAAAATCATAGATTTAGCGAACGATTTTAGGTTAACAAAAGATTCAATCCATAGAGAAAAACAATTCATTTATGGATTGCCAGAATTGAATAAGGAAGCCATAAAATCAGCAAAATACATTGCAAACCCGGGCTGCTTTGCAACGGCCATACAACTTGGTTTGCTGCCACTCGCGCAGGCAGGCATTGTGGGTGATGTATACACAACCGGCATTACTGGGTCTACAGGAGCTGGACAATCCCTTAGCAGCACGTCTCACTTCAGCTGGCGGGTAAACAACATCCAAGCCTACAAAACACTCACCCACCAACATCTTGGCGAGATCCATCAGAGCCTCAACCAGCTTCAACATACAACCAAAGCATCTGTGAATTTCGTGCCTTGGAGAGGAGATTTTGCAAGAGGGATTTTTGTGTCATCTACCATAAAGGCTAGCCTTTCACTCAATGAATTAAATGATTTATATGGGGATTTTTATAAAGACCATCCCTTCACCATATTCTCTAAGGATTCTATCTTTTTAAAACAAGTCGTCAACACAAACAAATGTGTTATCAGCATTGAGAAAAACGACGATACGCTGGTTGTGCATTCGGCAATTGACAATTTATTAAAAGGAGCTTGTGGGCAAGCCGTTCAAAATATGAATATCATGTTTGGCATTGAAGAAACGGTGGGATTGAAACTAAAACCCTTGGCATTTTAACTTACAGCATGAAAACTACGATACTAGGAGCAGGAAATATTGGAATGGCTTTGGCAGAAGGTTTGGTAGAAAGTGGTGCAGCAAAAAAGGGAGATATTACGCTCACCAAACGCAACCAAAAAGCGTTAGAAGCTTTGCAAATTCAAGGTTATCATACAACCCAATCAAACAGAGAAGCTGTAAAAGATGCAGACACCGTTTTTATATGTGTATTGCCACAACAACTCAATGAATTGCTTGAGGAAATCAAGCCATCGATAGATATACAGAAACAATTAATCGTTTCTGTTGTAACAGGCGCACATACCAATGTTTTCAGGGCAGCGTTAGGAGACAACATACGCATCATCAGGGCAATGCCAAATACTGCTATGAAGGTGAGACAGAGCATGACCTGCCTATCATCAGCCAATGCCACAGAAAAAGATACCCTTCTGATACAAGGAATCTTTGACACCATGGGGCAAAGTATTATCATAGAAGAAGAAATGATGAGTGCAGCCACAGCACTATGTGCGTGCGGAATTGCGTTTTTTCTCAGGGCCATTAGAGCAGCGTCACAAGGAGGGGTTGAAATCGGTTTCCATGCAGGGGATGCCTTACGCATAGCCGCACAAACTGCATTGGGAGCAGCCACACTGCTAACAGAAAACAAAACACACCCTGAACAAGAAATAGACAAGGTAACATCGCCAAAAGGCTGTACCATAGCAGGTTTGAATGAAATGGAACACCAAGGACTAAGCTCAGCCATGATCAAAGGAATCAAACTATCAGCAACCATCGCTAACAACCTTTATAAACAATCATGAAACTATTCGACGTATATCCGATAAACGACATCACCATCACCAGGGCAAAAGGCACCAGGGTTTGGGATAATGAAGAGACTGAATACATGGACCTTTATGGAGGGCATGCTGTAATAAGCATCGGTCATACTCACCCTCATTGGGTAAAGCGTATTGAAGAACAGTTAGAGAAAATAGCCTTTTATTCCAACTCAATAAAAATTCCTCTTCAGGAGGAGCTCGCAACCAAACTTGGAGAGGTTTCTGGAAAAAAAGATTTTGAACTATTCTTATGCAATTCAGGAGCTGAAGCCAATGAGAATGCACTTAAGCTTGCATCCTTCCATACCAACAGAAAAAAAATAGTTGCCTTTGAAAAAGCATTTCACGGCAGAACTTCCTTAGCAGTTGCTGCCACAGACAATCCATCAATCGTTGCACCAGTAAACGAAACAACAAATATTGTATTTCTGCCCTTCAACGACAATGAAGCACTTGCAGGCTATTTCAACACAAATGGACATGAAATTGCGGCTGTAATCATTGAAGGGATTCAAGGAGTAGGCGGTATCAATGTTGCGGAAGATGCGTTTTTATGCACCATCAGGCGTTTGTGTGATGATTATGGAGCTGTTTACATAGCGGATAGTGTTCAATGTGGTTACGGCCGTTCAGGCCAGTTTTTTAGTCACGACCACGCAGGAGTTGAAGCAGATATTTATTCGATGGCCAAAGGCATGGGCAATGGGTTCCCGATTGGAGGCATCATCATATCACCGAAATTCAAGGCCAAACATTCAATGTTAGGCACCACATTTGGAGGAAACCACTTGGCATGTGCAGCGGCCTTGGCCGTGTTAGAAGTGATTGAAAAAGAATCGCTTATGGAAAATGCAGAAAAAGTAGGCAACTTCTTACAGGAAGAGTTGAAATCAATTCCTGAATTAAGTGGGGTACGGGGCAGAGGTTTGATGATAGGATTTGATGTGCCCGCATCTCACAAAAACTTAAAAAAAGATTTGCTGTTCAAATACAAAATTTTTACTGGCGAAGCAAAACCCAATGTAATCAGGTTATTACCATCGTTGGCCTTAACCATGGATGATGCAGCAGCATTTATCAATTCACTTAAAATCGCAATCGCCCAATACCAACCTTCTTAGAATCATGAAACAATTCATTTCTGCTCACGATGTTCAAGACATTCCATCACTTATCCAAAAAGCGTTGGAATACAAAACCAATCCTTGGAAAGATGAAAACCTTGGAAAACGCATGCGCATCGGATGCCTGTTTCTAAACCCCAGCATGCGCACCAGGTTAAGCACTCAAGTGGCTGCCCAACAGCTAGGGATGGACTCTTTATTGTTCAATGTAGGGCAAGAAGGCTGGGCATTAGAATTTGAAGATGGGGCAGTCATGAATGGAACTACTGTTGAACATGTGAAGGATGCTGCACCAATTTTTGGAAACTATTTTGACATCCTTGCGATCAGAACTTTTCCTTCATTGAAAAACAAAGAAGATGATTATAGCGAATACATCATCAACCAATTTATCAAATATGCAGGAATTCCTGTTTTAAGTTTAGAGAGCGCTACATTGCACCCCTTGCAGAGTTTCACAGACCTGATTACCATCACAGAATCAATGGCTGCAAATGAAATCCAACACAGAAAACCTAAAATTGTTTTAAGTTGGGCACCGCATGTAAAAGCATTGCCACAATGCGTTGCAAACAGCTTTGCGCAATGGGTCAATAAATGGGGCGAAGCAGATTTCGTGATTACACATCCAGCGGGTTATGAATTGGATGAACAGTTTAGCCAAGGTGCAACCATCACCCATGATCAAGATGAAGCACTAAAAGATGCTGATTTTGTTTATGTGAAAAACTGGAGCGCCTACCATGACTATGGAAAAATACTGTGCAGTGACAATGAATGGATGTTAACAAATGAAAAACTTCAGCTAACAAACAATGCAAAAGTGATGCATTGCTTACCAGTGAGAAGAAACATAGAACTGTCTGATGAGATACTTGATGGTCCATCGAGCATCATCACCACAGAAGCATCCAACAGGGTTTGGGCAGCGCAGGCAGTGATTGCGGAAATAGTTGAAGGGTTGAAGTTGAAGGTTTAAAGTTGAAAGTTTAAGGGCTTCAACAGTTTTTTATCAGTTTTAATGAAAAAAGAACCATTATATATTATCAAAGTAGGCGGTAACATTATCGATGATGATGTTAAATTAAAATCATTTCTCGCTTCATTTACTCAAATAAAAGGAAAGAAGATATTGGTGCATGGAGGAGGTAAAATAGCCACAAAACTTGCTGAAAATCTCAATATCCCACAACAGATGGTTGATGGAAGAAGAATTACCGACAGTGAAACGCTCAAGGTAGTGACCATGGTTTATGCAGGTTACATCAACAAAAATATAGTAGCAACACTCAATTCATTAAACGAAACATCGATTGGTCTTTCAGGAGCTGATGCAGGTTTTATCAAAGCACACAAAAGAATGCACCCTAGCATTGATTACGGTTACGTGGGTGATGTAGATGCGATTAATACTGCAATCTTGACATCCTTGATTGACCTTAACCTTACGCTTGTAATAGCCCCTATAACACAAGATGATAAAGGACAACTCCTCAACACAAATGCGGATACCATTGCCCAGGAAATCGCAAAAGCCATGAGTGAAAAAATGGAAATTACATTGGTGTATTCCTTCGAGAAAAAAGGGGTTCTAAAAGATATTGATGATGAAGAAAGTTTCATTCCAATGATTAACTTAGCCTGTTTTGAAAAAATGAAAGAAGAACACACCATTTTTGCAGGGATGATACCAAAACTTGATAATGCGTTTGAAGCCATAGGAGCCGGAGTGAATAAAGTAATTATTGGAGATGCGTCCAACCTTCAAGAGTTATTAGATGGGAAAAGCGGAACAGTAATTTGTTAAAAACCTGAAATAAAACACCCATGCAAATCGAACATAGGCTCATTCAAGACGCTATTTCATTGTTAAATGAAATGATTGCCACGCCATCGTTTAGCAAAGAAGAGGAGGCCGTATCTAAGGTAATTGAAAACTTTCTCTCGGAAAGGAAAGTTACTTCAAAAAGATTGCTGAACAATATTTACGCCACCAACAAACACTTTGATCCACTTAAAGAATCAATTCTCTTTAATTCTCACCACGATACCGTTAAACCCGCCAAAGGTTATACAACAGATCCATTTTTTCCAACACATGTAGATGGAAAAATAATAGGCCTAGGAAGCAATGATGCAGGCGCTCCTTTGGTTTCACTCATTGCTGCTTTTGTATTTTTCTACGAAAGGAATGACTTGCCTTTCAACATCATTTTAGCAGCAACAGCTGAAGAAGAAATTTCCGGCAAAAATGGAGTAGAACTGCTGTTGAATGATGTAACATTTATTGAAACCCTTGGCGGAAGCATCATTTCGGGTGCGCTTGTAGGCGAACCTACACAAATGAACATGGCCATAGCAGAAAGGGGATTGCTCGTTTTGGATGCAACAGCATTAGGTAAAGCTGGTCACGCAGCAAGAAAAGAAGGCATCAATGCTATTGACATCGCACTAGAAGATATTAAAAAAATTCAGTCGATCCAATTTGACAAACATTCTGAATTAACTGGAGAAACAAAAGCTACGGTTACCGTAATTGAAACAGAAAATAAAGCCCACAACGTTGTACCTGCTTCATGCAAGTTTGTTTTAGACATCCGGGTAAATGAACTTTACACTTTCGATGAAGTCTTGGGTATTTTAAAATCCAATCTCAAGAGCGAATTAACACCACGCAGCTTCCGACTCAAATCAACCTTGATACCACTTACCCACCCCATTGTTAAGGCTGGTTTGTCTATGGGATTAGATTATTATGGATCTCCAACGACATCAGACAAAGCACTGATGAATTTCCCTGCACTTAAGATTGGTCCTGGCGATTCTGCGAGAAGTCATACAGCAGATGAATTTATTTTTATTGAAGAAATCGAAAAAGGAATCGAAAAATATATTGAATTAATTGAAAAAACAGCACGTCAATTCTAATCAATCACTTAGCAAAAAATATTAGCCATGAAACTATGGAGCAAAGAAACGACCACTACAACAGCACTTATTGAAAAATTCACTGTTGGGCGCGACCGTGAATTTGACTTGTTATTAGCTCCCTTTGATGTTAAAGGATCTATAGCACACGTAACCATGCTTGGAGAAAATGGGATGATGACGAAAGATGAAGCTGACAAAGCTGTTGCTGAATTAAAAAACATCCTCCAGGAAATAGAATCAGGAAAATTTTCAATTGATGAAGGTGCCGAAGACATTCATTCACAAGTTGAATTCATGTTGACCCAACGCATAGGTGATACAGGCAAAATGATTCATAGTGGACGAAGCAGAAATGACCAAGTTGCGGTTGATATCAAATTATTTCTTAGGTCAATTTTACATGACGTAAAGGAAGATGTTTTGGGCTTGTTTGATTTGCTGATTGAGAAAAGTGAATTGCATAAAAATACGTTGATACCTGGATATACACACCTACAAATAGCAATGCCCTCATCTATTGGATTATGGCTTGGGGCGTATGCCGAAAGCTTGGTTGACGACATGGAATTTCTATCTGCAGCATGGAATATTTCAAATAAAAATCCCCTTGGAAGTGGCGCTGGATATGGTTCTTCATTCCCTTTGAACAGAACAAGAACAACAGAATTGCTTAATTTCCAGACGCTGAATTTCAATTCTATTTATGCACAAATGAGCAGGGGAAAAACTGAAAAAATGGCATCAACTGCCATAGCATCCGTTGCATCAACACTTGGAAGGCTTTCAATGGATTGTTGTTTGTTCATGAACCAAAATTTTGGTTTTATTTTTTTCCCAGATGAGTTAACAACAGGAAGCAGCATCATGCCCCATAAAAAAAATCCAGATGTATTTGAATTGATCAGGGCAAAATGCAGCAGGATTCAAGCAGCTCCAAATGAACTTAGTTTACTTATAAATAATTTACCATCCGGTTACCACCGAGACATGCAATTAACAAAAGAAATTTTGTTTCCTGCTATTAATGAATTGAGGTCATGCATAGATGCCATGAAGTTGATGCTATCTTCAATTTCAGTGAGAGAAAATATTCTTCAAGATGAAAAATATAAATATTTATTCAGTGTTGAAGCTGTAAATGAATTGGTTAATATGGGAATTCCTTTCCGGGATGCCTATGCTCAAATAGGAAATCAAATTAACAAAGGTGAATTCAATTATGACACTACAAAACCCTTGAAACATACACACGAAGGCAGTATCAGCAATTTATGCAATGATAAAATCAAGGTTGAGATGGAGGAAGTTGCGTCAAAAATAAAACATCATTAAATGAAAAATGAAGAATGAAAAATGAAGAATGAAACAGCCATCTAAGTTATATAAACTAACCGGGCTGTTGCATTTTTCATTCTTCATTTTTCATTCTTCATTTTTCATTTTATTTCATTTTTCATTTTTTTTCCACCTAAACGTGTTAATCAAATGTTTCATGTCTGCATTTAAGAAATCACTCACAATACTCAATGAATCTGAATTTGGTGCAGCATCAAAATACAAAGCCCCTCTGATAAAATGAGTGGCTGTATCTGAAATATAAAACTGTCTTGAAGTAGCTGCATCACCGGCCACATAAAAATAAACACCTGAAGAACCGTTATTGGTCATGAACATAGAATCTACAATTCCACTCGCTTTTACGGTATGTTTATACGTTAGTTTATAAGCCTCTTCTCTGAGTGCATCGAAGCTGTTTTTTATCAATGAATCACGGTAACCATTTTCTGTTTTTGCCTTGTAAACAGAATTTCCTTTTATCGATTTATAGCTCAAATAAATCCTACCATTAAAATTATCAAAATCTACATTAATCCAAAAAGGATTATTTCCTGTGCTGTCATACTCCTTGGAAATAGATGCATAAACCGGATATTCAAATTCATAAGGAAATCCATCTTCCTTAAAAACTTGATAACGTCGTGTCGGGAAATCTATTTTATAATATGCCCTCGGCTTGGGCGTAAAATTGCTGTTGCATGACAACAATGAAAAGACAATCATTAAAAAAAACAATCTTGCGGTATGCATGTTACTTACAAAATTTGAGGTAATATTGAAACCTTTACTTTTAATACTCTATTTTGTCCTGTTTCCATTATTGTGAAAGTGAAATCTTTAGCATAAAATTCTTTTCCAACCAAAGGTATTTCTCCAGCTAGTTCGAGCACTAGTCCTGCCATAGTTTCGCTCTCACCCCTAATGTCATCAAATAATTTATAGGGCATTTTCATAATTTTACATGCCTCAAAAATCATCAATTTCCCTTCAAAAATAAAATTGAATTCATCTATTTTTACATTTACAACTTCATCTTCATCATATTCATCCCTAATTTCACCTACAATTTCTTCTAAGATGTCCTCCATTGTTATGATCCCATCTGTTCCACCAAATTCATCAACTACTATAGCAAAATGAATTCTATTTGTTTGGAATGATTTCAAAAGATCGGCAATAAGAATTTGTTCATGGATAAAAAATGGATTGCGCATTAATTTTTTCCAATTAAAATGCTGATCTTCATTTAAGTGGGGCAACAAATCTTTAGAATGAATCATGCCGATGATTGTATCTAGGCTGCCTTTGTAAACAGGATACCTTGAATATTGCTGTTCAGCAACCCGTTTCTTCAACTCTGTAAATGACAAACTTTCGTCAATACCCTGAACATCAAGCCTGCTGCGCATTGCACGCCGAACAGTAATATTACCAAATTGAGCAATTCCTTTTAAAATATTTTTTTCATCTTCAGAAGTATCTGGAGAAGAGCTTAACCCAATAGCTTGATCAATTTGTTCTAACCTATTATTCATGTCGCTATCAACCCCCAATGATTGTTCCAAACTTTCAGTGATGGTTGCAAACCACTTACCTGGACGTCTGAATAACCAGTAATTTATAGAAACAAAAACAGAAGAATAAAATGCAAAACGGGTTTGGTTATTAGCCGCCCATACTTTAGGCAGCAATTCACCAAATAACAATAAAATAAAAATTGCAATCAAAAACCGCAACATGAAAAGGAAGGGACCTGTTACCATGGGGAAATACTCTTCTCTTATCAAGTAGTTACACAATAAAACAATCAACAACCTTAATACCATGTTTCCAACAAGCATGGAAGACATCAACTGTTTTGGTTCTTTTAACAAGGTTAAAATTCTTTCTGAACCAGGGTATTTTTTTGAACGAAGGTTATTTAAATCTTTATACCCAATTGAAAAAAAAGCGATTTCAGCACCAGAATTCATAAAAAGCATCATAACAGAAGATGCCAAAAATATAGCAAGAATGATTGCTGTTGACTGTGGAAGAATCACCATCAAATGAACTAAAAGTAAAGACAATAAACCTGCGTACATGAATTATGTTGAGTTTTAAAACTTATCACATAAAAATTTCGAGTGATAGTCAGTCAACAAATTTAATGAATAAAGTGGCTTTTTGTTGAATTAAGGTTTAAGCTTCTTTCATTTCAAGATATTTGGTAATTAAGCGCGGAAATGCAATTTTATCAATTTCGTTTGAAGACAACCATGTATAACCATCAATCTCAACTTTTTGATCTATTCTAACATGTAAAAAACGTCCATAAATACGCTGATGTGTCAGTATATGTATAAACTCATCAGACAAAACTGCATTGCCAACGTCTATTGACAAACCAGGTATCCCCCAGTAACCCGCTTCAAAAATCAATGATTCATCAGTTGCACTTAACTCCTCCTTCAAAAAAAATTCATGCAGGTCTTTCCAAATGCCCTTATCTTTTCGTTGAATCACCAACAAATTATTTTGATGTTCCAAAACAAGATAATAAAACCAACGACTACGTGGTTGTTTCTTCGGTGATTTTACAGGGTATTCAGATTGTTTTTTTTCTTTATTGGCAACACAGGTTTTATTAAAGTGACATTCAAAACAGCGGGGCTGCATCGGCTTGCAAACGGTGGCACCAAAATCCATGATTGCCTGGTTGTACTTAGCAGGTTGATTTAAATCAATCAAATCTTGTGCAAGTTTACCAAATAGCATTTTACCGGCAGTTTCGTCAACAGGGTTGTTGATGCCAAAATACCTAGCAAGAACACGCAATACATTTCCATCAACAACTGCCTGAGGCAATCCAAAGGCAAATGAGCCTATTGCGGCGGCAGTATAGTCGCCTACCCCTTTTAGAGATAGAAGTCCAGCCATGGTGCCTGGAAACACACCACCAAGGTTGTTGTGGATATGCCTTGCAGTGTGGATTAAATTTCTACACCTAGAATAATAGCCAAGACCTTCCCAAAGTTTAAAAATTGTTTCATCTGTAGCATTGGCAAGAAGATCAACAGAGGGAAAATTTCCGATAAAACGTTCGTAATAGGCCATCCCTTGTTCTACCCTTGTTTGTTGTAGAATAATTTCACTTAGCCAAATTTTGTAAGGATCTTTTATGCCTTTCCATGGCATAACCCTATGATTACTGTTCTCGTTCCAAGACATTAACTCAACCGAAAAGAATGCTTTTTGTTGTTTTTCAATCACTTAGGTGAATAATTTTTTGGTTAAATGTTAGAAATCATGCAATTTTATGCAATTGCTTTACGTTACTAAGGGTAAATAAATAACTAAAATAAACCCTTTAAAGGACCGTAACAAAAATATCCAAAGTCAAGTCCTAAATTTCGAAAAACATTTACAAATGAGAAAAGCAGATTTAATTAACAAAATTGGTGAAAAAACAAACATTCCTAAAGTAGATGTGCTGGTTACTTTAGAAACCATGTTTAAAGAAATCAAAATTTCCCTAGCCAAAGGTGAAAATATATACATCAGGGGTTTTGGAAGCTTCATTACCAAGAAAAGAGCTGCAAAAATTGGAAGAAACATCAAAAAGAACACGGCAGTTCAGATACCAGCTCACTTTATCCCGGCTTTCAAACCTGCAAAAGAGTTCATGCAAGATGTAAAAAAACTAGAATTAGACACGGTTATTAAGGAAGATGGTGAGGATGAAATGGTTTGAGAACGTACCTTTGATTAAATTAAAAAAATGTTGAAAAAACAGCAATGGATAGTTATAGCTGCTGGAGCAGTTCTTTTATTTGGATTATATACTTTTGGCAAATTCTCTCCACCACATACTGAACATGCGAATCCCCAAGAACCACAAGAAGCTAATGCGTTCGAAATCAATGCTTTCGTTAATAATCTTAAAAAAGATTTAACGCCAACACAGTCAGCTTATCTTACTTCTTTGGAGGATGCATTAACGAGAGGTGACCTTGTAACACAGCGAATTTCAAACTTTCAATCACTCTCAAACTTCTGGAGAGACAGTGCAAGAAGCTTCCTTCCTTACATTTATTACCTTTCTGAAAAGGCTAAGTTGGAAAATTCTGAAAAAAACCTCAACTTTGCCGCCCACTCAATGTTGGAAGAGCTCAGGGGAATATCAAATCCGGAGCTCAAAACTTGGATGGCAGTTCAAGCGAATGACTTGTTCAAACGCTCTTTAAAAATACAACCGAACAATGATTCAACGATTGTTGGATTAGGAAGTACCTACTTTTTTGGTGTTCCTGGCCCACCAATGGAAGGTATTTTGAAAGTAAGGGGTATTGCTGACAAAAATCCAAACAATGTCTTTGCACAATTTATGCTTGGATATGGAGGATTGGTTTCTGGTCAGACAGACAAAGCGATTGAACGATTTAAAAAAGTAATTGAACTCGATCCTACTAATACAGAAGCAGTTTTTTTACTTGCTGAACTGTATGAAAAAGCGGGAAACAAAAAAGAAGCAATAATCTGGTATGAAAAAGGAATGAAGGATGTCAAAAATCCTGAACTTCTCAAAGCATTAAAAGATAAAATAGGTACTTTAAAATAATTATTAACAATCTAAAATAACTTACTATGCCTTGTGGTAAAAAGAGAAAACGTCATAAGATAGCTACCCACAAACGTAAAAAGAGGTTGAGAAAGAACCGTCATAAGAAGAAGAAATAGTATTTTTTTTCACTCTTTACTTAATTAATCATATCAACAGGAGCATGATAATCATTCAGGTGATTTTCATGTCCCTGTTTTCTATGTACACCTCTTATATTTTTCATTGAACAAAGAACTTATTATCAATGCATCGGCGCAGGGCGTTCAAATAGCCTTGTTGGAAGACAAAAAACTGGCTGAACTTCACAATGAAAAGACAGATGCCAGTTTTGGTGTGGGTGACCTTTATCTGGGAAAAGTTAAGAAATTAATACCCGGATTAAATGCTGCTTTTGTAGATGTGGGATTTGAAAAAGATGCCTTTCTACACTATACTGATTTAAGCCCTTTCTGCAAGTCTTTACTGAAATTTACCCAAATGTCTATCAACAGCACAGTTGATAGCCAGCCTGATTTCTCTCATTTCACTGTTGAACCTGAAATTTTAAAAACAGGGAAAATAAATGAGGTGCTTGGACAAAAGCCCAATATATTGGTTCAAATTCTAAAGGAACCAATAGCTGCTAAAGGTCCCAGACTTAGTTGTGAAATCTCATTACCTGGAAGATTTGTTGTGATAACACCATTCAATGATATCATAGCCGTATCGAGGAAAATCCACTCGGGAGAAGAGCGAAAAAGATTGCAGAAGATTATTGAGGCTATAAAGCCTAAAAATTTTGGGGTCATTGTTCGAACCGCTGCCGAAGGGAAAAATACGGCAGAACTTCACGAAGATCTCAACAGTTTATTTAGCAAATGGAATACCATTCAAGCAAATTTAAGTGGTTCGGTAGCTCCCAATAAGATCATGAGTGAGCAAACTAAAACCACCAGCATCATGAGAGATTTGCTGAACGCAGATTTCAATAGAATTGTTGTGAACAACAAACAAATCTACGATGATGCAAAAGCCTACATTCAAAGAATTGCACCAGACAAAGCGGATATCGTGACATTATACAGCAGTACAGCACCCATTTTTGATCATTTTGGCATAACAAAACAAGTTAAAGGTGCTTTTGGAAAAACAGTTAATCTTCCCAGTGGTGCTTACTTGATTATTGAACATACTGAAGCACTTCATGTTGTTGATGTAAACAGTGGATATAAAAGCGTTAGCAACAACCAAGAAGAAAACGCTATGCAGACCAACCTCGAGGCTGCAGAAGAAATTGCAAGGCAATTAAGGCTCCGCGATCTAGGTGGTATCATAGTTGTGGATTTCATTGATATGAAACTTCCAGAAAACAAAAGGAAGTTGAATGAAGCGATGGAAGAATTCATGAAGGTGGACAGAGCCAAACATGCCGTGCTAGCAATTTCTAAATTTGGATTGATGCAACTGACCAGGCAACGTATGAAGCCTGAGATGAATATCAATACACAAGAACAATGTCCTTCTTGTCAAGGCACAGGAAAGATTTCATCTGCACTCGTTTTAGAGGATGAAATTGAAAAAAACGTTAGTTACCTCAGTGAACAAAAACACAAGAACCTCAACATCACTGTACATCCAATATTGTATGCTTACCTTACCAAAGGCATCATCTCAATGAAGAGAAAATGGTCATGGAAATACAAAATCAACCTGAAAATAACGGCTAACAACAATTATCACCTCACTGAATTTCATTTTTTTGATGGTAATGATGAAGAGATAAGGCTCTAAATAGCTCATTCATCTTATTAATTTAAATTCTATGGTTATTAAAAAATAACACCATGCGTTTACGGATTATCAAAACATCAGTACATTTTCTATTAATAATTATTTGTTCTTCCACAATTGCGAGGGCTGAATTACCTAGTACTGCTAAAGATAGCACAACCTTAAATGTTTACTTTTTCCTCGCTACCTCTTGCCCAATCAGCCAACAATATACCTCCGAAATAAAAAGATTAAATCAGCTTTATAGCCAAAATGCTGTCAATATCTGCTTAGTTTTCCCATCTAATAACAAGAAGGATGTCAAAAAATTTATGTCCACCTATGGACTAAATATGGCCGTAAAAATTGATAAAAGATTAAACCTTGTAAATGAACTTCATGCAACAGTGACGCCAGAAGTGTTTTTATTGAATGAAAAAAAGGAAATTCTTTATCATGGAGCCATTGATAATTGGTATTATGCATTGGGTAAAAACAGATTAGAAGTTACTGAACATTATTTTGAAGATGCAATCATTGCTACAAAGAATAATAGGACTATTTACAGACCTTATGTGGCTCCAGTAGGATGTTTTATAGAAAGGAATTAGAAACTCAAAGGGACATCACTTAAAGAACCGTGTTTTCATCTCCTTGCTTGTACTTAACATAGTAAATCACTAAGTTCATCATTTCATCTTTTGTTCCCCATCCATAACCAACATCTTTGGGTATCCTATTAGGATTTCTCTCGTTGGCAGTGGTATTATCATATTTAGCCTCAGCATAGATAACAGAACCTTTAGGAACAAGTGTATAACGTTGAAAAGTGTAAGTCATCTGCCAATTAAAATCCCATTCAGGAATGCTAATTAAAGGTATGAGGTCACCAGCAGGCGTTACGGCGAAGGCTTTGAAGCTTTTACCCAACAAGTGCATGTGAGGCATGATGGAAATCAAAGAAATATCTTCTGGAATTAAGGGCGAACGCATGTAAAAAGTGGGCGTACTATTGGCTTTTATGATGAAAGGTTGATTAGAAATATTTGATTCGGTTAAAGCTAATGTGACAACTTCCCGCTCAACTGGTTTGTCAGTAAATTGAATGCGAATGGATGAGGAATCGCTTGTTTCAACAGGTGAAGGAGAATAGTGCATGTTTAAAATGAAATCACTCTTGGGATATAGCAACTTCCCTGTACCCTCCGGAAAACTAATTTGATCATTGCCAGGAACCCATCCAAATAAAAAAGGATCAGCCAATGGTTTGGTTTGATATTTATAAATATTGGTATCTGTTTCAGATAATCCATCAATGCCCGCAATCTCCCCCGTTGTATCAATCATAACCCTGCTGTGATGAACCAATTTTTTATTTCCCGGAATGAATTGAATGGATTTAATATAATGAGGATCTTTATTTTGCAGGGGGATGTGAAAAAACCTGAATTCTTCTTTCCCGACTTCTGTAATCTGGAAACTTTTACTCATGCCTACAGAAATATTAACTTGTTGAGGCAGGATACCTGTATTCTGTATTTTGTTTACATGTGAATCCAAAATTGTCAATTGTTGCTTTTTTGAAACACGTTTTCCTTCATTTGTACCACTATTTACCCATTCTTGAATTATTTGAATTTCTTCAGGAGACAAAATATTTTCATTTTTATAATGCTGAAAGCTGTTGTCAGCTTTGAAGGGAGGCATGTATTTCGTTTTGGTAACAAAACCTATAAATTTAGCCCTAGATGAAACATCAGTAAAAGTCATTAACGAAAAGGGAGCTACACCGTTAGGGTTGTGACAAGAAACGCAATGTGTTTGAATAATTGGGGCGATGTGTTGATTGTATGTAATTCCTTGTGAATAGACGGGTATGGTCATGAAAAAATGTAAACCACAGCAGCACAGGATTAGCCGAAAAATATTTTTCTTAAATACCAACATTTGATAAATTAAAATAAAGGTAGGACGTATATAAAAACAAAATTGGGAATAAATAAAATTTATTCCCAATTTGTTAGAATGATTAGCGGGTAATTATCTATTTAACACCCCACTGAACATCTGCGTTAGCTATAATTGCTTTGTTTGCAGGATCTGCATAAACTTCTCCATTTACAACAGAAACTGACCACCACTTGTAAACCAGTCCATTGCTTCCAGTGAAAGCCCAAGTAAGCTTGAAGCCATCACTTGTATTGAAGCGTTTTCCGCTAGGTCTGGTAGCATCAAATATCGATACTTTCCCTTTCCCAAAATCAAAGGTGCCGCTAGCAAACAATGTATACACTTCAGCAGCAGTAATGCTAAAAGTTGAGGCCTCATTGTTGCCTTTGCAGTCCATTGTTTTGAAAGACTTAATACCGAAATCTGCTACTGCAGGGTTGTCGTTCTTGTCAATGTATTTGCGGGTATATGTTATAAACAACTCCTGCTTACTCATTGTCAATTTGCGGTTTACGTCAATCCATTTCAACTGAAAGTCAACTTTAGACCCAGCGTCATTTCCAACTAGAAATCCGCCGCTTGCTATTTTACCCTGACCATATACACCTGGCTCTCCTTGAGAAACAGGATTGAGACTTTCCTTGCGGCAAGACATAAATGTTAGGGCAAGTAATGCGAATGCCAATATATTTTTCATAATATTCATAATTTAGTTCAGTTTTTAATTAAAATTTAAACTTAACTACATCCCAAAAAACTGCATCAGTATAATAGATCGGCAATGGTTTTGGAGCATTGGGGTTAAGTGCTGCTTCTGTTGCAGGTATTGGCAATCTGAGGGCAAACTGAGAATACAAGGTAATAGGAGGAGTAATGTTTGAAGGATACCCTGTTCTTCTGAAAGCATTGTACATTTCAAATCCATTTCCCCAACCTGCGAACCATGCTTCGTAAAGAACCCTGTTCAACTTAGATTCAGCAGTAGCTGCTGCATCATAAGCAGTGTTGAAACTATTTACATAGTTAGTAACATCAGCTGTAGGAGCTGCTATTGATGATGGATCCTTAGACATACCAAATGAAGATACGCTGGAAATTGATTCTCTGATTGCCGCTTCAGCTGTTGCCTTTGGATTTCCAAAACCGTAAGCAAGTTCTGCTTCTGCTTGCCAGAATTTAACCATGTTACTTGTAACCAAAGGAAGTATACCAGCGCCGCCTGAGTTTGCTTTTGTATTCAAAACAAAAGGCGCATCTGTTCTTTTGTCGTAGAGACCTGCAGCGGGATAAACACCAGGAACCATGCGATAACGAACGTCTTCAGAAACACCAGATTGATCTCCACGAAGACGACCAAAATATCCAGCAAGATAAGCTGAGTCAGCTTTGGTACGAGCAAGTACACCTGCTGCAACACCTCTATCCCAAGCCGTTGGATTTAATACAAGGTATGCACCTTGTACTGGAGTAGCTCCACGGTCTGTTGGATTGTTTTGGTCAAGGATTGCAGAATATTGCCTTCTGAAATAGAAAGGCAAACGTGGATCCTTTCTCAACAACATATCGAACATGTACTGTACAGCAATGTATGTGAAGTTGTTATTGGCCAAATAAGCTGAAGTAAACCATGGGTGACGAAGCTCAGGATTAATCTGTCCACCATACTTCCAAGTAAAATCTTGGGCTGTTGTAGAAATGATTCCACCAGGAGCAGTTAAAGCAGCTTGAATTTGAGCACTCGCAGAAGGATTAACCCTTCTAGAAGTCATCAACATACGAAGCCTTATGGTATTCGCAAAACGAATCCATGAAGCTTTATTACCACCGTACATAATGTCACCTGTGATTGATATAGTACTTGCTGCATTCAAATTAATGATTGCCGAATCAAGCAACTTATAACAACCGTCATAAATAGCTTTACCATCATCAAACTTAGGATTAATATTAGCAGTAGCCGCATTTCCTGCAAACGCTTCTGAAAATGGCGCTGCACCAAATACGTCAACCATTGTTGAGAAAGCGTATGCTTTCAAAGCTTGCGCTACACCCAAATAAGGTTGGTTGTTAGCCGCTTTTGAAGCAACAATAACCTCTTCAAGGTCTTTACCAGGTCCAGTGTAGAAATATGACCAGCTACCATAGAAACTATTAGCACCTAAGCCATAAGAATCAGAACTGGATATTACACCCATGAAACCCATTTGGGTATTGTTAAGGCCTTCTAAAAAACCAACTAGGTTTCTTTCTGCTTCAGGAAGAAGCAACTGCACAGATCCCTTTGTTGGATTGTTTGGATCTGTATTGATATCCAAGTCAAAGATATCTGTTGACTTGCTGCAAGATGAGATTGTGATTACAGAGGCAATCAATGCCAATGAAACAATCCATTTTGTCTTTTTATAAAAATTATATTTCATATTCTTAGATTACTGTTGGTTAATATTAGAAAGTAACTCTGAGGTTAACACCAAGTCTTTTTGTACTTGGAGCTGCACCTAGGTCAATACCCTGAATATTTGAACTTGCAACATCACTTAATACCTCTGGATCAAAATTCAAGCCCTTCAACATGTTTGGAGCCTTGAACCAAAGATTCCTTCCGCTAAAGCTAAGAGTAGCAGAACCAAATGGTGTTTTCTTTAAAATTGATTTAGGGATATTATAACCAAATGTTAGTTCTCTCAAACGTATGGTTGTTTTGTCGTAGATGTTTGTATCATCTGGACCATAAGCTCCAAAACCATCAGAGAAGAAATAGTCAAATGCAGTAATACTGGTTGTATTCTTTATTGCATTTCCTTTATCATCTAAAATTGGCTTTTTAGTATCATTGTCTCCATAAACACCAGGGATAATATACAAACCTTCACGGTCTTCAGAAACACTCAACTGACCACGCAACAACAATGATGCTGCAGTAATTGAATAAATCTGTCCACCTTGCCACCAGTCAAGCAATGCAGAAAGTGTGAAATTTTTGTAAGAGAAAGTATTGGTAACACCTAATTTGAAATTGGAATTTGGATCTCCAATGATGTCATCAACTTCAGCATATATATGCTTTCCACCATTTCCGCCCATACCTGGCCAGATCAGGCTATTTCCCTTATCATCTTTTGCAGTACCCAATCCGAATAGCATACCAAATGGCTGACCTACACGTTGAACGTTACCTATGAAAGCACCGTTTCCGAGAATGATATCAGCATTTTGGTCATCAGTACTAAGAACCTTTGATACAACTTTACTAAATGAGAAGAAGGTATTCCAAGTGAAACCACTCTTTGTCTTGATTGCAGTTATATCAACACCAGCCTCGTATCCATTATTTCTGATGCTACCAGCATTGATTGCCTGAGAAGAGAAACCTGAAGTAACTGGAATACGCTTGGTAACAAATAGATCACTAGAAGTCTTAATATAATAAGTAAGGTCAAACTTTACGCGACCATTGAAGAAATTCAAATCAGCACCAAACTCAAGTTCTTCCAAACCTTCTGGTCTCAAATTCGCATTCTTCAAAGAATTTGAAAGTGAAGCAGAATAAACAGTAGCACCTGCAGGTGTTACATAAGAAGGAGAAGTTACATTGTATGTTGTAGCCAACTGATATGGAGGTACGTCACGCTTTGTTTGAGCAAAGTTTGCCCTAACCTTACCATAAGAGAAGATGTTGTTCTGAAGTTTAAGCGCATCTGAGAAGATGAAACTCACACCTGCACTTGGATAGAAATAGCTTCTATCAGTTGCTGGCAAAGTAGAGCTCCAGTCATTTCTTCCAGTTACGTTTAAGAATAGGTAGTTGTTATAAGAGAAGTCAACACTACCAAACGCTCCAAGAATCCTTCTTTGCTCATCGTAGTCTGAACCTACAGATTGATTTGAAGTATTGGTTAACTTATACAATCCTGGTACGATAAAACCAATACCATTTTGAAAATCATTGTGTGAACTTCTTTCATTAGACTCAGCTCCTGCACGTGCAGTTACATCAATGTCTTTTGTAATGCGAAGTCCTTTTGTTGTAGCAAGAAACTGGAAGTTCTTTTCAGAATTTCTGATGTTAGAATTCCAAATGCTTCCTATACCACCACCAGAGTTACCACCCTGACGTGTAATTTGACGCTGAGCTTCAGTGTAAGTATTCATACCACCCCTGAAAGCCAAATTCAACCACTTAGCCACATCATAAGCAACATTGATGTTACCATAGATACGGTTTACGTTAGAGTTGAAAAGGTTATACTTAGCAGTCCACAATGGATTGTCAGTTGGTCTGTAGAAAATGTTGTTGCCATTTCTAGGATCCTCAAAAGGCATGTCGCCCAATGGGAAACTGCGTGGGAAATAATAAAGACGATCAAAAATTGAACCGCCTGTACCTCCGCCATAATCACCAAACAAACTTGCACCAGACTTTGGATTCTGCTGCGTGTTATTTACATAGTTCAAAGTACCAGAAACAACCAATCCGTTTGCCAATTGTGAGTTACCACCAACTGAAACAGAAGTTCTTCCTGTGTTTGAATTAGGGATGATACCAGTATTTGATGTACGGGTAGCTGTTACGTTCAAGCTATTCTTAGCATCCCCAGCACTTACGCTAAGACTGTTCTCTACAAGTTTACCTGTTTCGAAAAATGAACTCAAGATATCATAAGCCTTGTAATCGATTTGATCAGGTAATTCAGGGAATAAACCTGGATACCTGATTTTAAGTTGAGTTGGAACTTTTTCAACAACTGCGTAATTAAGAATACCACCAGAAGCAGCATTAACCTCTTTAGCTTTAGGTCCGAATGGAGAACCCCAGTTTCCAATGAATCCACCATTGTAGTTCTGGTTAGAACCTTGGCCATAAGAATTTTGGTAATCAGGAAGTGAAGATATTTTTTCCTGGCTATAAGAAGTTGAGTATGAAACTTCAAGACCCTTACGAGTTTTAGCACCAGACTTGGTTGTAATAAGAATTACACCATTTGCAGCTCTTTGTCCATACAATGCAGACGCAGAAATACCTTTCAATACTGTCATAGACTCGATGTTGTTTGGATCGATATCATATGCACGGTTAGAGAAAGTTGAAGCCTGATCAAATCCAACAGAGTTGTTTACACTGTTGTCGAATGGAACTCCATCAACAACAAACAAAGGTTGGTTAGACGCTGTGAATGAAGTGTTACCACGAAGGTTAATCCTTGTAGATTGACCTGGGGCACCACCACCTGAAGTGATGTCAACTCCGGGAACTTTACCAGAAAGAGCACGCAATAGATCAGGCTCGCCCTTTTGTTGCAACTGCTCAGCCTTCACGTCTGATACAGCATAAACTAGCTGCTTCTTTTCCTTACGAATACCCAATGAAGTAACAATAACCTCGCTAAGTGACGTTACATCTTTTGCAAGCTGTACCATAACATTTGCTGAAGCTTTTACATCCTGCGATACAAATCCAACCGCACCAATAGTGAGGATGGCATCTGCACCTGGGATTGTTAACTTGAATGTACCATTAGCATCGGCACTAACGCCTTGCTTGGTCCCTTTAACTTTGATAGAGGCTCCTGGAAGTGGGGCACCAGAATCATCTGAAACCTTTCCCGAAACCACTGTTTGTGCTACGCCCGTCATCAAAAAGAGGGCAATAGCACAAAAACTGAGTAAGAGTTTTTTTCTCATGCTTGTTAAATTTTAGTAATAAAACAGTTTTTGTCTTAATACGAATTTAACACAAAGTTTACATTGGCAAAATAAAACATTTTCGAAAAACAACGCTAACTCAAGACACAAAGATTAAAAAAGAGGATTTTTTAGAAATAATATAAAATAAACCGATTTTTTTAAATAAAATCAATATTTTAATTGCCATACAATATCAATTATTAGACATTTTTAATATGTTATATACATATATAAAAATTCTTAATATGTTTTTGCTCTTTAGCCCAAGTCTGAAATATTAAGAAAATAAAGCTAAAAAATTAACAGTTATTCACATTTAATTATTACCTGCATTCGATTTAGACATTTTCATAATTCCAAAAAAAATATATAGTTAAGTTTTGCTCAAACCATAATTTAATTAAATTTGACAATATTCATATTCTGTATTTAACACATTGGATATCATTCAATTACATAATATCTTAAATCCACCAAGGCATAAATCTTAACCAAGCAGCGGAAAAAGAAACTTATTCACAATGGAAAAAAAATATTTTGAAATGTGCAAGCAATTTGTAATTTAGTGTAAGAATTTAATGGGTTAGTAAGTACTAAAGGGCCAGTGTCTACTGGCTCTTTGTTTTTTTAATCAATATCACCTGGTTTGTTGCCTAATTTTGCTTGAATATCATCAATTTGCAGCCATATTCTCCTCCTTTTAAATTTCACAACTACCTATATTAAATGAGTAAAATTAAAAAAGCATTTTTTTGTAAAAACTGTGGACATGAAACACCAAAATGGGCTGGAAAATGTCCATCTTGTAATGAATGGAATACTTTTACGGAAGAAATCATTCATAAAGACAGTTCTCCGGCCAAAGAAAGCTGGAAAGAAAATGGAAATTCAAACTCTAAAAGTATTGAGCTCAACAATGTTCAAACCAATGAGCATGAAAGAATCATTACAAAAGACGATGAACTCAACCGCGTACTCGGTGGTGGAATCGTGCCAGGAAGCTTGGTTCTTGTAGCCGGCGAGCCTGGCATAGGGAAATCAACTTTGTTCCTTCAAGACGCATTGATGCTGCATGAACTCAGAATACTGTACATAAGCGGTGAAGAAAGTGAGCAACAAATTAAAATGCGTGCCAACCGAATAAATGTTAACCATGATGCATTTTACTTGCTCACTGAAACCTCTACCCAAACCATATTTCAAGAAATAAAAAAAATTAAGCCCCAATTGGTGATTGTTGATTCAATTCAAACATTAC
Organism: Chitinophagaceae bacterium; assembly: GCA_947489175.1. Taxonomy (GTDB): domain Bacteria; phylum Bacteroidota; class Bacteroidia; order Chitinophagales; family Chitinophagaceae; genus Pollutibacter. Next base: position 22,962 of record CANLED010000002.1, read on the forward strand.
AATCTCCTTATCTAGATTCATCGCCGGGAACCATATCCCAAATCAGAGAATGTACTGCTGAATTTCAACGATTCGCCAAAGAAACACAAACACCCGTTTTTCTAATTGGCCACATCACAAAGGATGGCAGCATTGCAGGTCCAAAACTGCTCGAACACATGGTTGACACTGTACTGCAATTTGAAGGTGATCAACATTATGCATATCGGATTTTACGGACAACCAAAAATAGGTTTGGTTCTACTGCAGAACTGGGTATATATGAAATGACAGGCGTTGGAATGAAGCCTGTAACCAACCCGTCAGATATTCTCATCAACCAAAAAGAAGAGCAACTCAGCGGCATTGCCATTGGCGCAACCATGGAAGGCCTTCGCCCTTTATTAATTGAAGTGCAGGCTCTCGTTACCCCTTCCGTTTATGGAACTCCGCAACGGACTGCCAGTGGATTTGATTTAAGGCGCTTGCAATTACTACTGGCCGTTCTTGAAAAAAGAGGCGGATTTCATTTTGGCACAAAAGATGTTTTTGTGAACATAGCAGGTGGATTGAAAATTGAAGACCCAGGCATCGATTTGGCAATGGTATTTGCGCTACTCAGTTCCTATGAAGATGTTCCACTTTCTCAAAAAATATGTTTTGCAGGTGAAATTGGATTGAGTGGTGAAATTAGGGCAGTTAATAGAATTGATCAACGCATTTCTGAAGCTGAAAAACTGGGCTTTGAAAAAATCGTAATCAGCAAATACAACAGACGCAATGAAAACAAAACATTGGGAATAAAAACGGTTTCCGTTGCATTGATTGAAGAAGTTTATAGAACAATCTTTCAATAAGCTTATGAGAAAAACATGTTTTTCAACAGGCGTTATTTTAACCGGATTTCAACAGAAAAAAACATGAATTTTCTGTACAATCTCCTTCGCTAAAGCATAAAACTGATTTAACGTTGCTAATTTTTACAATCAGCAATTTTTATTATTATGTTAGGCTCATTACTAAATCTATTCTATCCATCATTGTGCTATGGTTGCCACGAAGAAGAAGTTGGCACAGAAGAAATGCTTTGTATAAAATGCTTTCAAGAACTTCCTTATACCGGATTTGAAAATATCCCTGGGAATGCTACCGAGAAATTATTCTGGGGGAGGATGAACTTACAATTTGGCGCCAGCATTTTTTACTTTGTACCCGGCAACGCCATTCAAGAAATCATTCATCAAATAAAATACAAAGAAGAGAAGAATTTAGGGATATTTATGGGTAGATTAATGGGACAAAAATTATCAAAAATCATGACCCAACAGCAAATTGATTATTGCATCCCTATGCCACTGCATCCAAAAAAAGAATATAAACGGGGATACAATCAGGCATCTTTGTTATGCATAGGGATCCAGGATGTTTGTGCTGTTGAATATCACGAAAAAGTAATTGTTAGGACAGAAAACACCAATTCACAAACAAAAAAATCAAGAATAGAAAGATGGAACAATGTTGAAACAATTTTCTCAATTAATGAAAAAGAAAAAATTATAGGCAAAAACATACTGCTTGTAGATGATGTTATAACAACGGGAGCTTCTACTGAATCGTGTGGACAAATGCTGCTGAATAACGGAGCTAATTCAGTCAGCATTGCAGGATTGGCATTTACAATTTAAACATTGATTTTAAGCAATTAATTGTTACAAATATTGCATCATTAAACATTTTTCAAAACAAATTGTTATCTTAACATCACAAACACTTTTTATGACAAAACTTATCTTGATTGCTTTTTCATTGTTTGCCTTGGGACAAAAATCTATACATTCATTTAAAGTACCCTCAATAGACGGAGGTACCATAGATTTTTCTAAGTTCAAAGGCAAAAAAATATTGGTAGTTAATACAGCATCTCAGTGTGGCTATACACCTCAATATGCAGCACTAGAAAAACTTTACGCAGCCAACAAAGAAAAATTGGTAATTGTTGGATTTCCTGCTAATAATTTTGGGGGACAGGAGCCTGGATCAAATACTGAAATCAAGGAATTTTGCCAGAAAAACTATGGCGTAACTTTTCCATTGGCTGAAAAAGTATCCGTTAAAGGCGATGATACACATCCTTTGTTTAAGTGGCTCACCGCCAAAGCAGAAAATGGGGTTTTGGATGCAGAAATCAAATGGAACTTCACCAAATTTCTACTTGATGAGAAAGGAAATCTTTTGGCTAGTTTCCCTAGTAAGGTTAGTCCACTAGGCGAGGAAATCGCAGTATTTCTTAAGTAATAAATAAGAATCAGCGGTCAGCACAAAAATTTTAGCATTGCCATATATACCTGACCGCTGATTTTTTATACAATAGCTATTTGTCTCTTGTAATGACATCTGATGTCATTTTTATATCTTTGGTGAATGCAATTCAGTCAAATAGCTGGTCAATCATACATCAAAGAAAAGCTAGTACACCTAGTATCCAAAAACAGGCTAAGCCATGCACTTCTGTTTCTTGGAAGAGATGGCAGTGGCGCCCTTCAACTTGCCTTGGCGCTTGCACAATATGTAGTATGCCAAAGGAATAAGCCAAGCAATAAGCCAGCAAATGATTCTCTTTTTGCAGACCCAACTCCAGCTCAAACTGAATTTTTAAATGACTCCTGTGGAGTTTGTCCGTCTTGCATGAAAGCTGCCGCCTTAGTGCATCCAGACATCCACTTTTCATTCCCCACCATAACAATACAGGGCATTGACAAACCCAAGAGCAGTGACTTTATTGTACAGTGGAGAAATTTCATAGAGCAAACGCCGTACGGTAATTCATTTGATTGGCTTCAAAGCATAGGTGCGGAAAATAAACAAGGCAATATAACGGCCCATGAATGTGAAGATATCCTGCGCAAATTAAACCTCAAAAGTTTTGAAAGTGGTTATAAAATCTTGATTCAGTGGATGCCTGAGTACTTAGGAAACATTGGAAACAAGTTATTGAAGATGATTGAAGAGCCGCCAGCAAACACTTTATTTATTTTGGTAGCGGAGGATGAATCAAAGATTATATCCACTATTCTATCCAGAACGCAATTGGTTAAAATAAATAGAATAGAGCAGGACGAAATAGAAAAATGGTTAACAGCAAAACATGGCGTCCCTAAGGAAAAAAGCATAACAATAGCATCAATTGCAGACGGCAACATGAGAGAGGCGTTACATTTGTTAAACCATGCAGATGAAGATTGGTTTGATTTGCTTCGGGAATGGCTCAATGCAATTTTGAAGAATGGACCAGCTTCTCAAATCAAGTGGATAGATGACATAAGCAAGTTGGGCAGAGAAAAGCAAAAACAGTTCTTGGCTTATTTCATCCATTTATTATCAACTGCAATTCATGAAAACATATTGGGTAAATCAACCGGAGCTGTAGAGAAGGAAAAAGACTTTGCCCAAAGATTTAATAAACTTGCAGCCCCTGAGCAACTAGAAGCCATCGTGAATGAATTAGATAAAGCCTCTTACTATATTGAAAGGAACGCAAATCCAAAATTACTGTTCATGGCACTTACCCTCAAAATATATCATATCATAAAGGATAAATCAGTAATTTTGATAAATTGACAAAGTGATGAAAGGGTAAAGGCTTGACGTTTGTGTTTTGAAGAACAATACATTTCAACTGGTTTTAATATACTGTGTACGAAGATAATGTGAAATTAAGGGCGTATTGACTACTTCTACAAACCATCCCAATACTTTTATCATTGTAATTATTGAAAACAATGTGAACAATAGTTCACTGAAAATAATTTTATATGGGATGTAGCTCATGCGGAACGAAAGATGGAAAGCCAAGCGGTTGTAAAAGCAATGGTAGTTGTAGTTCGGGAGGATGTAACAGGTTGAATGTACATGACTGGCTTGCAAATTTACCTTTCACTGACCCTGCAGTATCTTGCAGAATTGTAGAAATCACTTTTAACAACGGCAGCCGGAAGGACTACTTTAGGAATACAACTTTGCACCATTTCAGCAAAGGTGAGATGGTTAGCGTAGAGGGAGTAGGTGGTTTCGATGTTGGCAGTGTTAGCTTAAGTGGGGAGCTTGTTCGTCTTCAATTGAAGAAAAAAAGAATTGCAGAAGACAATGCTGAGATGAAGAAAATTCTCAGAAGAGCTTCTGAAGTTGATATTCAAAAATGGGAAGAGAACAAAGCACGTGAAAAAGAAGCATTGTCGCGTGCCCGCGCCATAGCCAAACAGCTAAAAATCAACATGAAAGTTTGTGAAGTTGAAATACAAGCTGATGGCAGAAAAGCTACTTTCTTTTACACGGCAGACGACAGGGTAGATTTCAGGGAGCTCATCAAAATATATGCTGGAGAGTTCAGGGTTAAGGTTGAAATGAAGCAAATTGGTGCGCGACAAGAATCTGCCAAAGTTGGAGGTATTGGCAGTTGTGGAAGAGAATTGTGCTGTAGTAGTTGGCTAAATGAATTCAAAAGTGTTACTACTGCGCTTGCCAGGTATCAGAATTTAAGCATTAACCAAACTAAGTTAAGCGGACAATGCGGAAGGTTAAAATGTTGTTTGAACTATGAATTAGACACGTATTTGGATGCGTTACAACATTTTCCTGAACATGTTGATGTACTTCAAACAGCAAAAGGCAACGCTCAGCTTATTAAGAAAGATATTTTCAAGAATTTGATGTGGTACACCCTACCAGACAGCAATAAACAATACCCCCTTTCAATAGAAACGGTTAAAAAAATAAAAGCCCAAAATGAAAAAGGGATTCGACCTGAAGAGTTGGAAACTGCAGAAGTGAACACAAGCTCTAAAGCAAAAGAGGTTGAACCGCAATATGTGGATGTAGTTGGACAAATAAGCCTAAAAACATTGGACCGAAACGCTCAGAAGAAAAAACAGCGTGAAAGACAAGGAAATGAAAGCAGTAGGCCAACTGGTAGAGATGCTAATAGACCAATGAGCAAGGATTCAAGCAAACAGGTAAATAAAGAAGGAAATAAACAAATAAAGAAAGAGCCTGTAAAACAAGTCATGAAAGAGGCTGTAAAACAGGTAGTAAAAGAACCTGCTAAACCAAATCCAGAAAAGAAAATCATCAATATTTCAAACTCCACGCCAAAGCCACCAGAGCAACCAAGAAAAATCATTCGTCCAATAAAAGACAACAAACCGGAAACTCCCGGAGAATAAAAGAGTCTTTTAGTGTATGAAGTAATTTAGTAGCAAGACTCCAAGCAGACCTGCTACTGAAACTATCGTTTCCATGACACTCCATGAGCGCATGGTGTCTTTTATGCTTAAGTTGAAGTATTCTTTGAAAAGCCAGAATCCTGAATCATTGACATGGGAAAAGAATAGGCTACCGGCACCTACGGATAGCACCATCAAATTTGGATCAGTACCAGTTACGACTACTAAAGGAGCAATAATGCCCGCAGTTGTTAAGCCCGCTACAGTTGCGGAGCCCATGGCAACACGAATAACTGCAGCAATCAGCCAACCTAAAAACAATGGAGATAAATTAATCCCTTTCAACATCTCAGCAAGGGTTCCACTCATTCCGCTGTCTGTAAATATATTCTTTAGGGTACCGGCACCTGCAACAATCAAAATAATCAACATGATGTCTTTTAAAGACTCAGCATAGGTGTTCATAACTTTTTCAAGTGAACTTCCCCGAGACACACCAAGAGAGAAAGTGGCAAAAAGGAGACAGGAGAACATCAGCATAGAAGGGTCTGACAAAAAGCTAAAAATACCCTTTAGGCTATCAGGGATAGGAAGAATTAAAGGCAAAATTGCTGTTACAACCAAAATAAATACTGGTAACAATGCAGTGAAAACACTTATACCAAAGCCAGGCAAATTAGCATCATCTATTTTTTTGGGCATAAAAGAAGCCAACGGCGTACAAGGAATTTTTTTAAGCTGGATGGCAAAAATTGGACCGGCTAATACAATTGCAGGTATTGCAACAATTATCCCATACATCAATGTAATTCCCATATCTGCATGCAATTGATTAACCAATGCAGCAGGTGAAGGATGTGGCGGTAAAAATCCATGGGTTACCGAAAGTGCTGCCAACATAGGAATGGCAACATACAAAGTTGGAAGCTTTACTTGATATACTATGGAAAATATCAACGGAACAAGCAATACAAATCCTACATTATAAAAGAGTGGAATACCTAAAAAGAATCCAGTAAACATCAACGCCCAGGTTATGTATTTTTTTCCAAAAAAATTCAACATAACGATGCTAATTCTTTGAGCTGCACCTGATTCAGCGAATAGCTTTCCGATCATAGCGCCGCAAACAACAACCATTAACAAAGATCCTAGCGCATCTCCGACTCCTTTTTGAATGGAAACTGGAATCTTTTGAAGAGGCATGCCTAACATTAAACCGGCCACAACGGAAACAATGATAAAAGCTATAAATGGATTAAATTTAATCCACGAGATCAACAAAATCAGCAATACTATGGCAAAAACAATGATGAATACCAACATATATTATCTGTATAAAAAGTAACAAATCAACCAAACAACAGGCGCTGCAAAAAGAATGGAATCAAACCTGTCTAAGAAACCGCCATGGCCAGGCATGAAACTTCCACTGTCTTTAACATTGGCCAAGCGCTTAAATTTACTTTCCACCAAGTCCCCTATCGTGCCGCTAATTGCAGCTAAAGCTACCAAAATAATTAACTCTACAGATTGCAAATGGGCAAAATAGGCTACCAATGCCGCAATACCAATACTGAGCAAAATACCACCTACAGTACCCTCCCATGTTTTTTTGGGTGACCAAGAAGTTAGTGGTGTTTTACCGATGAATGATCCAACTATATAAGCCATTGTGTCGGTAATCCAAATGGAAACGATGACCAATATCACAATAATTTGTCCGTT
>CANLED010000003.1 GCA_947489175.1 Chitinophagaceae bacterium
GGAGGGGTGGACTCTGGCGAGTCGCCGAAGGTGACGAGACAGAGGCCGGGGTGGTGGATTTCCTTAAATCAATTCCACCACCCCGCCTAGCCAGATTCGCTTCGCTCACCTGTCTCGGCACCCCTCCTGTCCAGGAGGGGATTCTTTGATTTTTAATTCAATTCCATATCTTTACACCATGAAATTTGGCGTAATCGGGAGCGGCAGCTGGGGCACAGCGTTGGTGAAAATTTTGACTTACAATGGCAATGAGGTAATCTGGTGTGTGCGTTCTGAAAAAATGGCAGAGCATATCCGAGTTAGACACCATAACCCCAAATACCTGAGTTCAGTTTATTTCAACAGCCAATCTTTAACGGTAACCACAGATCCTTTTTTAGTTTTAGCCAATTCAGATGCCGTTGTATTGGCCATGCCTTCAGGCTTTGCAGCATCCTATTTAGACCCCATCAAGCATTTATTAGCGGATAAAATCATTGTTTCTGCCGTAAAGGGCATGCTGCCGCAACACAAAATGTTAATCAATGAATACCTGAAAGAGCAGTCAGCTTTCAACGAAAACCAATACGTATCATTAATGGGGCCCTGCCATGCTGAGGAAGTTGCCGCAGAAAAGCTGTCTTACCTTACCTTCTCTTCTTTTGATATTTCATTGGCAGAAAAAATTGCAGCATGTTTCAAAACCCCTTTTATCAACACCATCATTAATTCAGATGTATACGGGGTTCAATATGCTTCTGTTTTAAAAAATATTTATGCTTTGGGTTCAGGCATTTTGCATGGACTAAATTACGGGGATAATTTTCAAAGTGTTTTTGTTGCCAATGCAGCACATGAAATGAAAACATTCCTTGAAGCCTGTGCTGTTGTTAAAAAAGCCTCAACCCATGCTGGATGTAAGGCAACAAATAATTATGAGGCTTCTGTTTATTTAGGAGATCTATTGGTTACCTGTTATTCGTTGTTCAGCCGGAACAGAACTTTCGGGAACATGATCGGTAAAGGATACAGCGTTGAAACTACCCGCCTTGAAATGAAAATGGTTGCTGAAGGTTATCCTGCTTCAAAATCTATATATGAATTGAACAAAGAGATGTTGGCTCCCATGCCAATTGCGCATGCCATTTATAAGATACTTTGGGAAAACCTCGATCCAAGCCTTGCTTTTGCTGAGATCGAAAGCGTTTTGATATAATTATTTCTCTTGAAGAAAAAAAAGCGAAGCGGCAATCCCATCTGCAAAGAATTTACCTGACTCACTGAGCTTGATATGACTTTCATTCTCTACAATCCTGCCTTGTGCAATTGATTTCAATATTTCTTCGCGTATATGGTTCATCTTTTCTTCACCCCAATGGTTTACCAAAAATTCCTTGTTGATTCCTGTATCACACCTCAAAGAGGTCATGATGTATTCATTTAATTGATCAACTTCACTCAATACTTCTATTTCAAAGGGCAACTTATTATTTTCTATCGAAAGAATGTACTCCATGTTGTTTGACACATTCCATCGCCTACTTTTTCCATCAAATGAATGTGCAGCCGGACCAAATCCTTGATAGATGGCACCTTCCCAATATGATTTGTTATGCTTGCTTTCCTTTCCAGCTATGGCAAAATTGGAGATTTCATATTGTCGATACCCCGCTTCTTTAGTTTTTTGAACAAGCTGCTCAAACCGAAGTGATTGCTCGTCTGCATCTACTTCCTCCTTTTTCTTTGTTTCAATCATGTGATGCAATGCAGTTCCTTCTTCCACCGTCAATGCATAACACGATAAATGTGGAACTTGATACGCAAAAGCTATGCCTAGGTTTTCTATCCACCTCTCCATACTTTGTCCGGGCGTTCCATAGATAAGGTCAATGCTAAAATTATCAAACCCAACTTCCCTAATTATTTCAATGCATTTCCTTGATTGTTGCGCATCATGTGCCCTGTTCATCCACACTAAATCTTCCTCGAAAAACGATTGTATCCCAATGCTAAACCTGGTTATACCCATTTGCTTCCATGCTGCAGCATTTTCTAAGGTGATATCATCCGGATTGGCTTCAAGCGTGATTTCTACTTCTGATGAAACATCATAGTTCTTGAATATGTTCTCTAGCAATCTCTTAATGAGATTTGGTGCAACTAATGATGGCGTTCCTCCCCCAAAATAGATAGTTTGGATGATTTCTTGCTTGGTGGCCGAAAGAATAATTTCCTGCTCTATTGCACCAACCATCCTGTCCATCATTCCCAACGATGTTGAAAAATGGAAATTGCAGTAGTGACAAGCCTTTCTGCAAAAAGGAATATGAATGTAAATGCCTGCCATAGATGATGTATTAAAAGAAGGTGTGTAAATTTGTGTCGTTGCAAAGATTTTCCATCATACAATCTCTTTTTTTGTTGTTATTACTTGTAGCAACTAACCTGTGCGCCCAAGATAAGCATCGTTTGCAGTTAATCCGTGTTGACAAAGGTAGCGCAGAAGCTGAAAACTTATTCTTAAATGAAAAGGATTTCATCAATGCTGATGATTGTGCTAATTACATAAAAAAAGATGTACTGGCCTTACTTCAAGAAAAAGGCTATTTGGCTGCATCCATAGATAGCATTGCCGTATATCCACAAAAAACGATCGCATGGGTATATCTTGGTTCAAAATATACTTGGGGCTCCATTGCAATCGACAGTTCACTATTGGCTATAGGCAAATGGCAGCAACCCATGCCTAAATTCTTAAAAGGAGAGCCTTTGGATCCAGTGGAGTTTCTCCGTGCAAAGGAACAGATACTTCAACATTTAGAAAATAATGGCTATCCTTTTGCTGCTGTATCCTTCGATAGTAGCTATTTTGATGGGGCTGCATTGAATGCACGGCTGCATGTTTTCAAGGGACCCTTGTATCACATCGACAGCATTTCTATAGAAGGAGGATTGCGCATAGAAAAGAATTTTCTTGAAAAATACCTCGACATACCTCCAGGAAGCATTTATCAGCGTGATAAGTTAAACAGCATCTCAAAAAAATTAAGTCAGCTCGGCTTCCTGAAAGAATCGGCACCATGGAACTTAACGCTGTTGGGCACAGGAGCTAAACTCAACCTGTACCTGGCTTCTAAACAAAGCAGTCAAATTGATTTGCTTGTTGGATTGATGCCATCCAATGCGCAGTTGCGCGGAAAATTGTTGCTAACAGGAGAGGCCAATATGCAACTTAGAAATGCTTTTGGAGGAGGGGAGAGCCTCTTGTTAAACTGGCAACAAATCCAAGTTCAATCACCTAGGCTTCAAATTGGCTTTCAAAAGCCATATCTTTTTAAAAGCAATGTGGGCGTTGATTTTCAATTCAACCTTTTTAAAAAGGACTCAACATTTTTAACCCTCAATGCCAAAATAGGAATGCAATACGCACCTTCCTTAAATCAACAAGTCACTGTATTCTTTCAGCGATTTTCTAGCAGCCTGCTGGATGTTGATACAAATCTCATCAAACTAACCAAAAGGCTTCCTGTAAATCTTGACATCAGCACTAGTAATGTGGGGATAGATTATAAATTTGATGGAACCGATAATCGATTTAATCCACAAAGTGGTTTCGAGTGGCGCGCTAACCTCACCGCAGGGATCAGAAAAATTCGTCCCAACAATGCCATAAAAGACCTGAAAGTTGATAAATCTGGACAGCCATTCAATTTTGGTTCTTTGTACGACTCTCTGACAGCTTCATCCACTCAAGCAAGGCTACTTGTAAATTTGAACCGATATCAAAAAATAGGGCGGCAATCAACCATAAAATCAGGCATTCAAGCTGGCTATATTCAAGCTCAAAAACTTTTTGTAAATGAGCTTTTTCAAATTGGAGGCATCAAAACATTAAGGGGCTTTGATGAAGAAAGTATTTTTGCAAGCGAATTCATAATCGCCACCTTAGAGTACAGATACCTCATTGGACCATCCTCCTATCTTTTTACTTTTTTAGATGCTGCTCATGCTGGCAGGAAAAGTTACTTGTCAAATTTTTCTGGTAAATTTTTGGGTGCTGGATTAGGAATGTCATTTGAAACCAAATCAGGCATTTTTAACATTGCTTATGCTGCCGGGAAAAAGCCTGATTCTGCATTAAATTTCAAGGAATCTAAAATTCATTTTGGGTTTGTCAGCCTTTTTTAAAATTTACTATCCCGAAAGGAATAATTTTGTAGCATATATGTTGATTTTGAGGTACTTTATAATTGCATTTTTGCTTGTTTGCTTGGCCAATTCGCTTAAGTCACAAGACGCATTACCTGTAATCACAGAGGTGTTTTCAGATAATATTGACAGCTTGATTGCAGATTCTGTGCGTAAACGATTTATCCTCTCTCATGAACCATTGTCGCCCAAACAGCTTAATACTTTCAAAAAGCCAATGAAAAAAGGCCTTTATGGAGATTGGATTACTACTTATATGGAGCAATCTCCATTTTATAGAATAGATAGATTACCGTTTCGAAAAGTTGAAACAGTTCGTGATCCAGTTCACACTGAATGGATTTTTTATACATTTTCTTTTCTTTTTTTGCTTTTAGCCATAGCAAATGCTTCATTTCCTGATTATGTGGGTAAGTTATTCAGAATTTTTTCTAATCCGGGATTCATTTACGGCCATTCTCGCGAGCAATCTGTGCAAACATCATTTCCTGCACTGTTGATGAGTTTTTTGTTTTTACTTTCAGGTGCGGTTTTTATTTACTTTGGATTAGAAAGCTTAGGTGATTTTCCTAAGATTCATTGGTTTTACATAATTTCAATTTCTGCAGGTTTTTTGTTTTTGATTTACCTCATTAAATATTTTTTCTTAGGCTTTTTGGGCTGGATTTTTAACCAAAAAGAATCTTTCAAAAATTATATTCAAATCGTTTCATTGGTGAATAAAATTGCAGGAATGTTTATGGTAGGCGCATCTTTAATGATAGCCTTTTCTGAGGAAATATCCAGTTTTCTGGTTTTGAACACTTCTTTATATATCCTTTTAGCATTGGTTTTATTGAGATTTTTTAGGGGATTTCAGGTTTTTAAGAAACAAATAAAAATGAATTTTTTAACGTTCCTCTTATCTTTTATCAGCATTGAACTTCTCCCAACGTTGGTGCTTATTAAATTACTGAAGGAGGATTTTTTATCTTTCTTGATTTTGATAACTAGTGCTTAGCACGTCATGTGAAAATTTATTGCATTAAAATAAAAGCGATGATACTGCGTTAAACAGCAATCAAAATAAACTTCAAATTTATTCTTCAGTGATTTAACAAAAATATTAATTAATTTTGCAAAACATCAGTGAATTGATATGACCCAAAAAGGAAAGAAAATTGCTGAACCTGACAAGAAGAAACTGAAAAAAATTCTTATCACTCAGCCCAAACCGGAGTCTCCCAAATCTGCTTACTTTGAACTTGCAAAAAAGTTTAATGTTGATATGGAGTTTATTCCATTCATAAAACTAGAGGGCATTCCATGCAAAGAGTTTCGCAAACAAAAAATTGAGATAGCTCTTTATTCTTCAGTGATTTTCACCAGCAAGAATGCAATAGATCATTTCTTCAGAATATGTGAAGAAGTTAAGTGTACCGTTTCACAGGAAACTAAGTATTTCTGCATCAATGAATCTGTGGCTTTGTACTTACAAAAATTTATTCTTTACAGAAAGAGGAAAGTTTTCTTCAGCGCCGATGGAACAAACAAAGGATTGTTTGATGTTATTAACAAGCACAAGGTAAATGAGAAATTTATATATCCTTGTTCTGAAAATCAGCAAGACAATGATATCGTAGGATGGCTTAAGAACCACCAATGTGAGTTTGTTACACCATTTATGTACAGAACCATCAGCAATGATATTACATTACACATGACGGAACATCAGTTTGATGTTATCTGTTTCTTCACCCCCAGTGGTGTAAAAAGTTTGATGGAAAATTTCCCTACTTTCAATCAAAATGGAACCATTATTGGTGCTTTTGGAGGGAATACTTCCAAGGCAATTGAAGAAGCTGGATTTAATTTACAGATCAAAGCCCCTGAACCTCAGGTTCCTTCTATGGTGGCTGCGCTTGAAAAATTCCTCAACGAACATGCTAAGTCCAAATAAATAATTTATCTCACCCCGGTATATCCGGGGTTTTTTTATGAAACATGTCAACTCCCTCATCAACGAAACCAGCTTATACCTTCTCCAGCATGCCCATAACCCAGTAAATTGGTACCCATGGGGATCAGAAGCACTTGGCATTGCACTTTCACAAGACAAGCCCATTCTCGTAAGCATTGGTTATGCCGCATGTCACTGGTGCCATGTAATGGAAAGAGAAAGTTTTGAAGATGAGGCAACAGCATCGTTGATGAATGAACATTTTGTTTGCATTAAAATTGACAGGGAAGAACGCCCTGATTTGGACCACCTTTTTATGGATGCGCTTCAGGCGATAAGTGGACAAGGAGGTTGGCCATTGAATGTGTTTTTAACCTCAGCAGGAAAACCTTTTTATGGAGGTACCTATTTTCCACCGAAGCGTTTTCAAAACAGGGTTTCTTGGACGGAGTTGTTGGGTCAAATTCAAAATGCTTATCAAACGAGACGATCAGAAATTGAAGAGCAAGCCAATAACCTCACCGAATATCTGCAGAATACCAATAAGAATGATGCCCAGAAGTTAGGGTCACTTAATTTGCCTTTTGAAGAGCTGTTTACAAAACAACAAACAGAGAAAATTTACAATCAACTGATGGCTGCGGCAGATAGGGTAGAAGGCGGTTTTGGAAATGCTCCTAAATTTCCCCAAACATATTCTATTCAATACTTGCTCAGGTATCATCATTATAATCAATGCCAGCCTGCATTTGAACAAGCTACATTAAGCTTAAAAAAAATGATACGAGGGGGTATTTACGACCAAATCGGTGGTGGTTTTTGTCGCTATTCAACAGACACATACTGGTTGGCGCCGCATTTCGAGAAAATGACCTACGATAATGCTTTGTTGGTAACTGTGATGGCAGAAGCTTATCAAATGACCGGCGACATAGAATATAAAAATGCCATCAATGATACGATCAGTTTCATGAAACGTGAAATGATGAATAATGAAGCTGGATTCTATGCCGCCATAGACGCAGATAGTGAAGGTGTTGAAGGAAAATTTTATGTTTGGACCAAAGAAGAGTTTGATGAATTGCTTGGTGATGATGCCCCTTTGATGGCGGATTTTTTTAACGTTACCCAACAAGGAAATTGGGAACATACAAACATCCTCAGGTTAAAACATTCAACAGAAGAATGGGCCATACTGAACCAGCTAGAATTAACATACGCTGAAGCATTGGTCAATAAATCTAAAAAAATCTTGCTTGATGCCAGGGAAAAAAGGCCGAGACCTGCCACTGATGATAAAGTTTTATTAGGGTGGAATGCACTTTTTAACCAAACATTAACAAAGTCGGCAACGGCCCTTTCAGACCCAGATTTGTTGGCCTTGGCCATAAAAAACATGGGTTATATTTTGGATACTTTTTATCTATCCGGTGAAGAAAAATGGAAGCATACATTTAAGAATGGCGAAGCCAAGTACGATGCATTTTTAGACGACCTTGCTTTTCTTGTTCAATCACTTTTGTTCTTATATGAGCCAACTGGGAATTTGCAATACCTGATTAAAGCAGCTGACATTACGAAGTACATCATTGAACATTTCAGTGATGAAGACGAATTATATTTTTACTTTACTTCCTCATTTCAAAATGATATTTTAGTTAGAAAAAAAGATCTTTACGATGGGGCTATTCCATCAGGCAATGCTGTGATGGCCTGGAATCTTCACAGATTGGCGATTCTACTCGATATTCCAAGTTGGAAAAAGCGATCAGAAAATATGGTGGAACTTCAAAAAGACAACATTATTAAATACCCAAATTCTTTTGGTATTTGGGCAACTTTATTGTTGGCCTTTGTGCAAGGAACCAACGAGGTATTGATATTAGGACCAGGAGCTGCTGCTGCTGCGTTCAAATTCTTGAAAAAAAATGTACCCAATAGCGTATTAATGGCCTCTGAAATTGTTGAAAAAGGATATCCTTTAATGGATGATAAAAAAGAGAATGATATGTTAACATATTATTTGTGCAAATGTTATTCTTGTCTTTTACCCGTGCTTTCTGAGGAAGAATTAATGAAACAAATAGCCGTTTAACAAAAAGAAAGGTTGGACTAGGCAATAACATCTAGAATCTTCCGTTTTGATTCCTTGGATAACGTTGTTTCAAGCTTGTTAAAATTTACATTATTAACTAGTTAGCATAAAATTGGATAACATTATTTCAAGTATATTTGTCTACGTTCTCATACTAAATCACACGAAGATGAAAATCCCCTTGCTCAACTTACTGGGAGTTCTAATACTCGCTCTCGCAATTCAAAGCTGTAATAAAGCTGGTACTTCCACTACCACAGTTGGCGATGGCCAACTGCATGGTGCTACACTGGCTTCAAAGTACATAATGCCCAAACCTCCAGGGATGATTTATGTGCCATCTGGAACCTTTCACATGGGGCCAAGTGATGAAGACATCAGTTATGCATTTACTGCAAGAAACAAACAAATCTCAATCATGGGATTTTGGATGGATGCTACTGAAATTACAAATGATGAGTATCGCCAATTTGTTTTATGGGTTCGCGACTCAACAGCAGCTTCAATTTTGAATTTCAAAAAACAAGCACCTGATGGAAGCAGTCCTATTGATTGGAACAAGGCTAAGCTCATCAAGTGGAATGATCCTAAGATTCAAGAACAATTGAGCGCTATGATTGTAACTCCAGACAATAGGATAAACGGAAAAAAAGAAATGGATGCTCAAAAGTTAATTTTCCATTCTGAAATTTTCGATTACAAGGAGGGTTCCAAAAGGGAAAATGCAAACAAACCTAGGTCTCTTTTTATCGTTAAAAAGGATACAAAAATTTATCCTGATACATTGGTTTGGATCCGTGATTTCACCTATTCTTACAATGAACCAATGTCAAAGAAATATTTCTCACACCCCGCTTTTGGAAGTTATCCTGTAGTTGGTGTGAGTTGGAAACAAGCCACCGCTTTTTGTGAATGGAGAACGCTTTACTTAAATTCATTCCTTGAAGCAAAAAAGAGAATGACTGAATCAGATTTCAGGTTACCAACAGAAGCTGAGTGGGAATACGCTGCAAGAGGCGGTCGCTCTCAAGTTCCTTATCCATGGGGAGGTCCTTACCTTAGAAATAAGAAGGGTTGTTTATTGGCAAACTTTAAACCTGGCAGAGGAAACTATCCAGAAGATGGTGGCATGTATACAGTGAGGGCTGATGCATACTGGCCGAACGATTTTGGTTTGTACAACATGGCTGGTAATGTGGCAGAATGGACTTCTTCCCTATATTACGAAGGTGCTTATAACTTTCAACATGATATGAATCCAGACATTCGTTGGAATGCTAAAGACTCTGAACCTCCTCGTATGAAGCGTAAAGTAGTAAGGGGCGGAAGTTGGCAGAGCGTAGGATACTTCTTACAAAATAGTTCTCGTAGCTATGAGTACCAAGATACCACAAAATCATTCTTAGGATTCAGATGTGTAATAGACCTGCCTCCAGCCAAAGTAAAATAATAATCATTTTAATAAAGAAATCTATATATCTAATATCAAACTAATAATCTCTAAATTTCCATTTTATGGCCGAACAGAAAAAAAGTATTAACTGGGACAAAATCGTAAATGCTGTTGTAAGTATCGGAGCAGCCGTTGTAATCTTTGGTGCCTGGGCTAAAATATTGCATAAATCTTATGCAGATGTAATGTTAACTGTAGGGTTGCTTACAGAAGCTGCAATATTCATAATCTATGCTTTCTATCATCCACATGATCCTATTGTGGACCTAGCCAAGAATCTTGAAGGTGGAATAGGTGGCGGTGCTGGTTCATCTCCAGCAAATGATGAGTTGAAGAAATTGATTGAAAAAGAAATCAATCCTGAAAACTTGAAGAAATTAAACGAAAATTTTGCAAAATTCAATACTACTGTTCAAGATATGTCTACCATGGCAGACATTACTGCTGCAACTTCAGAATATGCAACTAAAACAAAAGAAGCAACTGCTGCACTAAGCTCTGTGAAAGACGCTTATACAAACGCAGCCTCTTCTGTACAGTCTTTTAACCAAGCAGCAGAAGGATCAAAAGCATTCCATGAGCAAGTTCAAAACCTTACCATCAACCTTGGTTCATTGAATAAAATGTATGAATTAGAATTGCAGGATTCTGGCAATCATATTAAGGCAATGAATTCATTCTATGACAACTTGGTAAAAGTATCACAGACCATGCAAGGCAGTGTTGACGATGCTAAGAAGACTCAAGAACAAATTTCATTGCTTGCGAAAAATCTTGGCAGCCTAAACAGTGTTTACGGAAACATGCTTGCAGCCATGCAAGGCCGCGCTTAAGATTTGAAAACCATTATCCTAACAATTAAATAATTCTATAATATGGCACTTCCTAAAGATCCGCGGCAGAAGATGATCAATATCATGTATTTGGTATTGACCGCCTTACTAGCCCTTAACGTGTCTGCGGAAATTTTGAACGCCTTTAAAGTTGTTGATAACAGCCTTAAAGAATCAAATGGCGTTCTCTCTAATTCTACCAGCGGAATCTATGCAAACTTTGAGGAATTGCTCAAAGACCCTAAGTCTGCCCAGAAAGCAGCAATCTGGAAACCCAAAGCCGACCAAATTAAAGTATTGGCTGATGAAGCTTCTGTTTTGATTGACAAATACAAGCAAGAACTTAAAGTTGAAGCTGAACTTGCGGCTGACGGATCTTTTAGAGAAGACAATATCGATGCTGCTACAAGGCTGTTCGACACAAAGGGGGCTGGAAAAATACTTTATAATAAGCTTGCAGAATTTAAAACTAAGTTGTTGGCAGTTGATCCTGAAATGGCTGCTCAAATTGGGGCAAGACTTCCATTGAACTTAGATATTCCTAAGTCAGGGTCTGGCAATATCATGACAGGTAATAAAGTACAGGATTGGATTACCAGTTATTTCCACATGACGCCTACCGTGGCTGCCTTAACAATGCTGAGTAAGTTCCAAAATGATGTTAAAAATTCAGAAAACTTGGCAGCAACATTTTGCATCAGTCAAGTAGGTTCTGTTAAATTAATAATGGATAAGTTTGAACCTCTTGTTGGTACAAGCTCTACTTACTTAATGCCAGGTGAAGAAATGACTGTTATTGCGGGTTTAGGTGCTTTCAACTCAAATGTTAAACCCACCGTTACAATTGATGGTCGCAGCATCGCAGTTAACGCTAATGGTGTAGCTGAATCTAAATTTAATGTTGGGGGTAGTGGATCTCGTAGCATGAATGTTAGTGTGAGTTTCATCGATCCAAATACAGGCGAATCAAAAACAATTTCTAAGAAAGTAGATTATACCATTGGCTCTCCTTCCGGGGTTGCTGTTTCTGCTGATAAAATGAACGTTCTTTATGTTGGAGTAGACAACCCACTTACCATTACCGCAGGTGCTGGTAGTGAAAAAGTTTCTGCCCAATTTAGCGGTGGTTCAATTTCAAAGGTGAGTGGTAATAAATACATAGCCAAGCCTTCTCAGGGCGCTTCTGGTGATCATACCGTTACCGTATTGGTTGAAGGTAAAGCCGCTGGTAAAATTACTTACAGGGTGAAACAATTGCCAAGCCCAATGCCTTTTGTTGGTAACCTTAAACCAGGTTTTGTTTCTTCTTCCTCTTTCAAAGCCATGGGTGGTGTAATCGCTAAGCTAGAAGATTCTGAATTCGATGCTCCATTTGAAGTTATTAGCTATAAAGTGGGTGCTGAAAGTCAAGCCGGTGATTTCATTCAGATTGAAAACAAAGGTCCAAGATGGACAGGCCAAGCAGCTTCTTTGATTAATGGTTTAAAGCCTGGTAAATCAATCATCATTACAGATATCATTGTTAGAGATCCTGCTGGTCGCAGCAGAACATTAAGCGCTAGCCTTGGATATAATTTAAAATAAGTGAATCAGTTAAAAACGCATATCATGAAAATCAATTTGTTGAAATCTCTTTTGGTGTTGTGTTTATTGGGTATTTTTAATGCAGACACAAATGCACAAGTAAAAAGAAAGGCAACGGTACCCAAGAAAACAACTAAGCCGACAACTGCTGTGAAACCAACTAAGCAGACAACTGCTAAGAAAACAAATTCACAAGTGTTAGACGCTAACTTAGGTGTTGCAAATGCCGACACTGTTGTGCCACCACCTCCAGTTCCAAAGAAAGATCCATTTGCATTTGATACAGTAAAAATATCATTGAGACCTGACGCTGTTATAGAAAGGGGATTGGTTAAAAGCAGAACTCCATTGCCATATGAACATATCCGTGAAGATGATGCTTGGTACAGAGAGCGTGTTTGGAGAGAAATTGACATTAGAGAGAAAATGAACCTGGCTTTTCGCTATAAAGCTGATGATGACAATGGTAATCAACGTTTTATAAACATCTTGCTTCACTCTATTAAAAAAGGGGAGATTACCGTTTTTGATCCAACATTGGACGATCGTTTCACAACCCCAATGTCAACTGAAAGAGTTGGTGAAGTTATTTCTGGTAGATGTGATTCTGTTTCCGTACTTGATTGGGCAAAAGACCCTACAGGTGCTAAGGGCGTATTCAAAGATTCTGTTGTTTGCAAAGAATTTAATCCAGAGGAAATTGTCAAATTCAGGCTTAAAGAAGAATGGGTGTTCGACAAAGAATCTTCAAAAATGTTTGTACGAATTCTGGGTATAGCACCAGTGAAAACCATTGTTGACGATGCTACAGGAACTATTTTAGGTGAAACACCTTTGTTTTGGGTGTACTACCCCGACCTTCGCCCTGTTCTCGCCGTGTATGAAGTTTATAATGGCAAGAATTTCGGAGCCCGTATGAGTTGGGAAGAACTTTTCGAAAGCAGGTATTTCTCTAGTTATATTGTGAAATCTACCATAGAAAATCCTTATGATTTGTTCATCAAACAATACATCAAAGATGATATTCTTAAATTGTTTGAAGGCGAAAATATCAAAAACAAGATTTTCAATTTTGAAATGGACCTCTGGTCATACTAGAAAACAAAGACATCATAGTAAAAGGCTACCAAATCTGGTGGCCTTTTTTATTTCTTGTAATATGCCTCAACAAGTTTAGCTTTCGATATGCCAATTAACGCAGCTAAATCTTCTAAAGCGGCTTGTTTAATATTTTTTACAGACCTGAAATGTGTCAGTAAATCATTAGCTGTTTTTGGACCTATACCGGTTATTTTTTCAAGTTCATTTACAAATGTTCCCTTGCTTCTTTGAGCCCGATGAAATCCAATGCCAAAGCGGTGTACCTCATCCCTTATTCCCCTGATAAACTTCAATACTTCACTGTCGTATCCTAGCTTCAGTGATTGTTGATCTCCTGCAAAAAAGATTTCCTCTTCATTTTTAGCCAATCCTATAAAGGTCATCTTGCCTGATAAGTTCAACTCCCTAATGGCTTCAAGTGCTGAACTTAACTGTCCCTTTCCTCCATCTATTATTACCAATTGCGGAAATGGGGAATCCTCATCTTTCAATCTCTTATACCTCCTTAAAACGGCCTCCTTCATGGTGGCAAAGTCATTGATGCCTTCTACTGTTTTTACATTAAAATGCCTATAATCCGACTTGCTTGGCATACCGTTTTTGAAGCAAACCATTGCGGATACTGGATATCCTCCTTGAAAATTGGAATTGTCGAAGCATTCAATGTGATTGGGTATCTCTTTTAATGATAGTGCCGCTTGCACAGCCTCTAATAGGACTTCCTTTGATTGGTTTTTGTCTTGCAATTGTAACATGTCCTTTTTTCGCATCTCCTCAATGAAGTAGTTTGCATTCGTTTCTGCCAGTTCAAGTAACTTTTTTTTCTCACCTACCTTTGGTATCGTTATTGTAAAATGATCAAGTCCAAAGGCCAGCGGAATTGGTAAGATGATTTCCTTTACTTCACTGTTGAAAAGATTTTGAAAATGAACCACTGCTTGTGATAAAATATCTTCCCTACTATCGTCTATTTTTTCTCTGAACGACAATGTTTTTGAATTGCTGATGGTTCCATTTCGTACCGACAAATAACTTATAACCACGTTTTCTTCAAAAGTTGACATGCCAAATACATCCATATCACCCAATTTTGGATTCACCACAATTGATTTAGCTTGATAGTTCTTTAGGTTGTTTATTTTTTGTTGTACCATTTCGGCCTTCTCAAATTCCATTTCGTCAACAAAATCCTTCTGTTGTTTCTTGTATTCCTGTATAATTTCACTGAAATTGCCTTTTAGAATATGCCTTATTTGTTTGAGTCCATTTTCATAATCGGCAATATCTTGAAACCCAACACAGGGTGCCTTGCAGTTTCCTAAATGGTATTCCAAGCAAACCTTGAATTTCTTTTTTTCGATATTAGTTGAACTCAAATTCAAATTGCAATTTCTCAAAGGGATGTGTAATTTGATAAAAGTTAGTAACTCTCTAACCTTAGAACTCGATGTAAATGGACCAAGGTATGTTGATCCATCATTTATTTTTCTTCGGGTTAAAAATACCCTCGGGAAGGTTTCTTTTTTAATGACAATAAATGGATATGTTTTGTCATCCTTTAATTCTATATTATACTTTGGTTTGAACTCTTTGATAAGCGCGTTTTCTAACAACAAAGCATCATGCTCAGAATCTACTATGGTAAATTCGATGTGATTTATTTGCCTGACTAGCTCGTGAGTTTTATAGGTATGGTTGTTCTTATTGAAATATGAGCTAACTCGTTTTCGAATGTTTTTTGCTTTGCCTATGTATAGCAATTTTTTATCCGATGCATAATATTTGTAAATACCTGGTGCATTTGGCAGCGTTTTTTGTATGTCAGAAAATGAAAATGGCTCCATCATCAATTGGTTTCATTCCAAATGAATCGATCAGTTACATCTTTTGAGTTAGTACCTTTTATATTGTAGGTGGTGGCTACCATCATTGATTTTCCGGCCTTCCACAATATCTTTCTGATGATTTTTGTTCCATCAATTTTTTCAATCCTTTCTGCGTACAAACTTTTAATTTTAGAGGATGTTGGATTGATATGAATGTCTATTTTTGGAATGGATTTATTTTCCACATCTGTGGTATAGCTAATCGTAATATCTCCTATAGAAGCATCTTCTAATACCATCTCTTCATAATCATTTAATGCTTTGGCACTGCTTAATTCATTGAGCATCAGTCCCTCAACAATTTTCCTGAACTCTTTTTTCTCTATGATGATTGTATCTACCTTGTCGTTTTCCTCATGTACTTTAAAAATCGCCAGTGGCATTGAATCTATAAGCTTCAACTCTTGCTCTAAAAAGGCATAAACGGGGTAATATTGCTTTTTATCTTGTTCTTTATTTTTACACGAAATGATGGTAATTGAACTGAATAAAAAAACGATTATTGTCTTTAACATCATGCAAAATTACATCAGGTTGAGTCTGTAGAAAAATATATCGAGGCCGAGTACCCCTTTGTCAGCGAATTGTTTTCGTAACACCGATTTTTAATCCCATATCCAACAAGTTTTCCTTTATTGGATATTTATTTTTGAAACTAGATATCAATTGATATCGGTATTGTGGTGAAAAAGACCAATTATAGTCGCCTGTTTTTACGTGTAGGCTTGCTTCAATGGATGAGTTGATGTTCCACCTTCTGTTTAAACTAGGTTCCTTTGCATAGTTCTTTAAGTTGGTTGAAATCAAATAAGCATAATTGGCAAAAACATAAGTAGGTTGTATGGTTGAGGCAATTGACAAATGCATTTTTTTACCTCCGATAACCTTATAGTCTAACCCAATCGGTATTGAAACCATGTAATGCTCATTCCTTAATTTGGCTGACCTATACCCGTCAGCATTTCTGTAATAGGAAAGTGTACTAATGGGAACCCTGCCTCCAAATCCAACGTTATTTACACCGTATGTGGCAATTTCAGGGACTCCTTTAAAAGCCGCTATCTGGTAATGGTTATAGTTAATCTGTAATCCTGATATAAATGAAAGTTTTTTAGATAAAGGGTAAAACATGGCCGTTCCAATTTCAAAGCCAATTCCAGGTTTATGGCGAACGGCATCATTCACATCCCTTGCAAAAACTGAGTTCGTGCTAAATGAAGGTTGTAAGTATTGAAAATTTGTGTTGCTTGCAAATCCTGTAAGCTTGCGGTAGCTAACTGTTGGGGTAGCATATATTTGCCAGGTAACATTTTTACTCATTGCTTTAGCTTTTGCCAAAACAGTTTCTAATGTTGTACTGATCAGATTTTTTTTCTCTGCCTTTATGGTTGATCTCAAGTTCTTTGGATTGCCACTGGTTAAATTTAACACGGATAGAGGAATTTCTACTTGTTCTGCACCCTTGAACTCTTCAAATAAAATTGTTGAATCATTTTTGCTTGAACTTTCTTCTAATCCAATTGGCGTACTATTGTGTGTGAAAAGATGGTCGTCTATCTTTTTGTTACTTTCTTTTGTGATGGTAATACCCTGTATCTTTTTGTAAATTTTTTCTATCGGATCATTTTCAATAAACTGATAGGCGATCTGTCCAGTTTTTGCTTGAACTTCTTTTTGATCCTCTACATTCATCATCACCAAACCCCCAGTCATGAATACCATTAAAAAAACAAGAGAAACATATATCCAAGTCTTTCTGCCATGTAACTTTTCTTCAACATTATTCCAAACCTGATCAGAAGGATAAATCAAATATTGATCCGATCTTTCTTTTAGAAAATCTTCAAACTCCCCATGTAAATTATCTTTCATCATTTCTTTTATTCGATCCTTTTAATTGCCTCACTAATTTATATTTACAGGCGTTAGCAAATTCTTTTTTTGTTTAACATGAGGAAGTATTTTTCTTTTTACAAGAATTTCCTCCAACATATTTTTAGCCCTCGTGTATTGAGATCGACTTGTGCTTTCTTCTATGTCTAGCAACTCCCCAATTTCCTTATGAGAATACCCTTCGATTGCATATAAATTGAGCACCGTGCGGTATCCTATTGGCAAACTTCTGATACATTCTACAACCTGCTTCGCCTGTAATGCAGATGGTATATTATCTTCCCTTAATGTTAAATTACCAGCAAAAATCAAATCCAAATTTTCACTGAAGCGCTTGTTTTTTTTGAGATGATTGATACAAGTATGCACTATGACGCGTAATATCCATCCTTCAATTGAACCCCTCGATTCGAACTGCTTTATTTGTGTGAAAACCCTGATGAAACCTTCTTGCAGCATGTCTTCTGCATCTTCCCTAGTTTTTGCATAACGATAGCAAACAGACAACATGCGCGGACTATATTTTGAATATAGTTCGTGCTGTGCCGTAGCATCGTTTTCCTGACAACCCCGAAGAAGCATTTCTTCTGACATGAAATCAATTATTGATTCCTGAATTTAAGACAATTTTTGATGAATTGATGCTGCTTCGGGGTAATCTTTTTATGGAATTAACTATTTATTAAAAAGTTGTTCTCAAACTGACTATGGCATTCCTACCTGGTGCTGAAAAACCAGAAGCAAAATAGCGGTAGTTTACATCTAATATATTCTCTATACCTGCCTGAAATACAAATCCTTTTTTGAGATAAAACCCAAATTTTATATTGTATGTCTGCCAAGCTGGTGTTCCTTTGTTCGTGGCATATTGAGCATTGTCTTCACCATCTGCGTTGTATTGCTCTAATCGCTTCCATCCATTAAAAAAGAAATACAATTCCATAAAAACTTTTTTGTTATCATAACCCGCACTTAACTTACCAAATGTTGGTGGAATATGATCAAGTGGCTTGGTGGCAACATTTAACTGTACCAATGAATAAGTGCCATTTTGTTGCAATTGATATACCGTTGACTTTTTATTGACATCAGTAAAAAATCTTCCCTTTGTTGCATTGATGCTACCTGCAAATTTCCAGTTTTTTCCTGCAGTCATATTTATGCCAACATTCCCTCCATATACATAAGCATGATTTACATTTTGGCTGGCCAGCACTTGAGAAGTTACATTGTTGTAAAGTATAGAATCCTTTCCATTTAACTTAAAAGGAGCTTTGATGATGGCATTTGTAAAGTTTGTATAATAAGTTCCAAATACTAGCTCAATTCCTTTTCCAATCTTCTGATTTATCCCAAAGTCTATAGTACCCGTATTCTCTGGCTTGAGGTTCGCATTTGGAACTACAACTTGTTTTGCAGCTGTACTGGATTCAAATACTTTGGCCAAGTCATCCAAGTTGGGCGACCTAAAACCCATAGCATAGCCAATGGATATCCGGGTAGACAAAGTAGGCATGTATGCAAATCCTAAATTTCCAGTTAATGATGTGTTTTTTTGCACAACATGTGTTACCGGTAAATTGAAAAATGAATTGTCTATTATGGTAGAATTTAAGGAAGTATATTGAACCCTTAACCCATCGTTCATTATCCACTTTTCATCCTTGAATTTATGAATATGTTGGGTATACACAGCTAGATAATTCATCGTGTTTTCCCCGTCAGGATACCTCGTGTCTAACTTTGTATCAACTTTCGATATTACATTCGTTCTTGTTGCTACAGACTTTACATCGTTTAGTTGTATGTCTACCCCTGATATGATTTCATCATACTTCTTTTTTCTCCTTGCATCTAATGAAAAACCACTAACCAGTACATTTTCAACCCTTTTCTCTAAACGATCATACCTTTTATACTCTCTCGTAATCCTGCTTTCTTCGATGAATTGATGGCTTATGGTAGCGCTGTACTCGTTAAAAAATCCTGTTTGATTTTTTAGGTTGAAATTATAGGAAATTAAAGAGCGGTCTTGTGGACCATAGTACCAAGAAGCAAATCGTAATGCACCATTTCTTATATCCTGCAGCCTGTCATACCTTGGAACATTCGAAGAAGTAGATTTTTGAATATTTAAAGTATGTGAAGAATTTTCATTTGGCTTAAACAATACTTTCTCCATCAAATCTAATTGTGAATAGCCCGAAAATCGTTGTATTCTGTCGTTGCTATTTTTCAAAATGCTATCTCCCATCGCTCCATTATATGGCTGAATGTACGTTGGCCTTGTACCAAACCCTTCAAACCCTTTGATGTCTTTTCTGCCCATTCGCACATCTCCAAAATCACTTGTTGTAATACTCGTTAAAAAAGCCAATTTTTTGGTTCCAATGTTGAAGTCAGCATGAAAAGTCTTTTCGTTATTTGCAAAAGAATACCTGCTCATGGCATTTGTCTTAAATAATCTTTTGCCTTTGGTGTCAGAAAGCAAAGGCTGTTTAGTAACCATATGTATTGCACCACCGAGTGCATCACTTCCAAAAAGTGTTGATGACGGTCCTTGAAGAATTTCAACGCTTCCCAACATATTTTGATCTATCGTAATGGCATTTTGTAGATGTCCTGATCGATATATGGCGTTGTTCATCCTAACTCCATCAACAACTAATAAGATCCTACTGGCTTCAAAACCACGTATAACGGGACTGCTTCCACCTTGTTGACTTTTTTGAACGAATACATCACCTGTATTCATTAATAGGTCGCCTAAATTTTGTGTATTTGCTTTTTCAATATAAGCTCTATTGATAATATTGATTTTTTGTACAATATTTTTTTTCTTTTCGGAGAATTTATTCCCTGATACAACTATTTCGTTTAGGTCTTTTATGGTATTAAGGCTATCATTGCGTTGCTGCGCTTCAGCAGTTGCGTACATGCAAATAAATGCATACATAACCCGCATTAAAATATATTTCATATTTATTTTTTTTTGTTACACGATAAATTTTCCGGCTACAAAAAAAATATCAGCCATCTCATATTGAACCAATTTGATTTTTATTTCAACGAACAATAAAACCAACAATGGCAATGTTAGCAAGATTATCAAAAAAAATAAATACTTTTTTGACATTTATCATGATGAAACTAATACATCACCGGTCATTTCTGCGGGTATCGGTAAATTCATAAAATGTAAAATTGTTGGCGCAATATCTCCAAGTTTGCCAGCTTTAATATTGCCTCTCCAATTTTTATCGATGATAAACAAAGGAACTGGGTTTAATGTATGGGCTGTATTTGGACTCCCATCTGCATTTTTTAAATAATCAGCATTGCCATGGTCTGCTGTTAAAAAAACAACATAATCGTTTGCTAGTGCAGCTTCCACCACTTTATTTATACAAATGTCTACAGTTTCTGCTGCTTTTATTGCTGCTTCCCAAATTCCTGTATGTCCTACCATATCCGCATTAGCATAATTCAAACAAATAAAATCTGCTGATTTTTCTTGAATTTCAGGAATGATTTTTTCTGTCAATTCAAACGCACTCATTTCAGGTTGAAGATCATAAGTGGCAACTTTTGGAGAAGCCGCTATGATGCGTTTTTCGCCCTCAAAAGGTTCTTCTCTTCCGCCACTAAAAAAGAATGTTACATGAGGATATTTTTCAGTCTCCGCTATGCGTATTTGTGTCTTGCCTTCTTGCGCCAACACTTCACCCAGGGTGTTGGTTAGGTTGTCGTTTTTGAAGATCACATGCACATTATTGAATGTACTGTCATATTCAGTCATCGTTGTATAATCCAAACGCAATTTGTGCATGCCAAACTCCTGGAAGTCTTGCTGGGTCAGCACTTCGGTAATTTCACGGCAACGATCTGTTCTGAAATTGAAACTTATGACAGCATCTCCATTTTCTATTTTTGCAAGGGGTTGTTTATTTTCATTGGTGATGATGATTGGTTTAATAAACTCATCTGTAATATTGTTTGCATAGCAATCCTTCATTGCAGTGGCTGCATCTGTTGCCATTTCTCCCGTGCCATTAACCAGGGCATCATAAGCTAATTTAACCCTTTCCCACCTCTTGTCACGGTCCATGGCATAATACCTACCTATTATTGTTGCAATTTTTCCAGACGATGTTTTTAGGTGGTTTTCTAATTCAGTAATGAACCCTAATCCGCTCTTAGGATCAGTATCCCTGCCATCTGTAAAAGCATGAATATAAACTTCTTCCAATCCATTTACCTTGCACAGGTCTGTAATGGCTTCAATATGTTTAACATGAGAATGAACGCCACCATCACTCACCAACCCAATAAGGTGTAATTTTTTTTTATTTTCTTTTGCGTATTTTATTGATTTAAGCAATTGAGGGTTTTGTTGAAAAGAACCACTTTTAATGCCAACATTGATGCGTTGAAGCTCTTGATAAACTATTCTGCCTGCACCAAGATTTAGATGCCCTACTTCACTATTTCCCATTTGTCCATCGGGCAATCCTACCAATTCTCCACAAGTCGTTAGGGTTGTATTTGGATATTTGCTGTAAAGTGATGATACAAATGGCACGTTGGCATGTTGGATAGCGTCGCTTTCTGGAACGGCACCAAGTCCCCATCCATCCATAATTATGAGTATGCTTCTTTTATTTTCCATGACCCAAATTTACTTTATTTCAGTCAAAAAATATGTGTTTGACAGAGATACTGCATGTGCAATCGATGCTTAAATATTCTTTTCTTATTTCAAGAAAATAAATTAAAAGAGGATATTTGCTTCATAGCTGCTTATTGCAACAATGTGTCCGAGATTTTAAGAAATAATTTTGGAACTTTATCTCTGAAATGGAATTCATGAAAAAAAAGATAGATTTTCGTCCAGCAATTGTTTTCAGTACTGATCCTAACTTCAATACTGAGCCTGAAAAAGAAAATATCATCACATTGCCGGCAAGGGAGCAATTGCTTCGGATTACCCTTGAAACAAAACACCGGGCTGGTAAAACCGTTACGTTGATTTTAGGCTTTGTAGGTACTGAAGCAGATTTGGTTGATTTGGGGAAGCAGCTCAAAAATTTTTGTGGAGCGGGTGGTTCTGCCAAAGATGGGGAAATAATTATCCAAGGAGACCACCGGGAAAAAGTTCGTGGGTGGCTTCAAAAAAATCAATACCGCATAAAATAAAAGCAGGTCAAGAGACCTGCTTTATTGTAAATGTAAATTCTGTAATTACTACCAATCTTGCTTTGCAACACCAGCCTTAATTGCTTCAAGTGCTTTAGCTTCACCCAAAAGCGCAGTAAGTTTGTTTCCTTTACCGTCATTTCCTTTAGCGATGTAACCACCTTTTGCAGTGCGGCTTACAACAGCATCATGGATAGGTACATTCTTTTCTTTAGTTTTCACATTGTAAGCTGTGAGCATGTTTTCGGTTGACATGTTTGTTGTTTTTTAAATGTAAATAAAAAAATCAGATATCTAGTTTCGCGTATCTGGCATGTGATTCAATGAACTCCCTTCTAGGTGCAACTTCGTCGCCCATCAACATGCTGAAAACCCTGTCGGCCTCAGCAGCACTTTCAATGGTGACTCTTTTTAAAGTTCTGGTGCCGGGGTTCATGGTGGTATCCCAAAGCTGGCTTGCGTTCATCTCGCCAAGACCTTTGTATCGTTGAACATTCACGCTGTCTTCTCTACCGCCGCCAAGTCTTTCTACGTAAGATTTACGCTGCACTTCATCCCACGCATAAAACTGTTCTTTGCCTTTTTTAACGAGGTAAAGAGGCGGTTGAGCAATGTAAACATATCCTTGTTCAACCATCGCTTTCATGTATCTGAAAAGGAACGTAAGGATGAGTGTTGCAATGTGGCTTCCATCGACATCTGCATCCGTCATGATGATCAATTTATGATACCTTAATTTTGATATGTCTAAAGCCTTGGGATCTTCAAGCGTTCCGATCTTAACACCCAATGCAGTGAACATATTTCGAATCTCTTCATTGTCGTAGATTCTGTGTTCCATCGCCTTCTCAACGTTCAGAATCTTACCACGCAATGGCAATATCGCTTGAAAATTCCTATCCCTTCCTTGTTTTGCTGTGCCACCTGCTGAATCTCCCTCAACCAAGAATAGCTCACTTTTTGTAGGGTCCCTTTCTGAACAGTCAGAAAGTTTTCCTGGCAATCCACCTCCAGAAAGCACTGTTTTACGTTGCACCAATTCCCTTGCCTTTCTAGCTGCAGCCCTTGCCTGTGCTGCGAGAATTACCTTGCTGATGATATTTTTTGCATCTCTTGGATTTTCTTCAAGGTATGCTTCTAATACACGGGATACCGTAACATCCACAATACCCATCACCTCGGAATTACCTAGTTTTGTTTTTGTTTGTCCCTCAAATTGAGGTTCCGGAACTTTTACAGAAATGATGGCACTAAGTCCTTCTCTAAAATCATCTCCTTCAACCTCAACCTTAGATTTCTCAAACAATCCCTGTTTCTTTCCATAGGCTTGAAAAACACGGGTAATAGCTCTTCTGAAACCAGCAACATGGGTTCCTCCTTCAATGGTATTGATGTTGTTTACATAAGAAAAGATATGCTCATTGTAAGAGTCGTTATAATTGATAGCCACTTCAACGGCAACATTAGACTCCACATCATGCCCCTCCATGTATATTACATTAGGGATCAGTGTATTCCTCTTTGCACTGGTATCGAGCATTTCTACAAACTCAACTATACCGCCTTCGCTGTAAAAAATTTTCTCATAAGTAGCACCAGCTTCATCTAGTTCCCTTAGGTCATTGAGAACAATCTTGATTTTTTTATTCAGGTAAGACAATTCCCTCAGCCTTCCTTCCAGGATATCCTTTTTATACTCCAAAGTTGTAAAAATGGTGTCGTCTGGCCAAAAATGGACCCTGGTTCCATTGGTATTACTATCTCCGATTTCCCTAACAGAGTATTGTGGGGCACCTCTTCTGTATTCTTGCTCAAATTTTTTGCCTTCACGGTCAACCGTAACCAATAACTTATTACTCAGTGCATTCACACAACTTACACCCACTCCATGCAAACCTCCAGAAACCTTGTATGTATTCTTATCAAATTTTCCTCCGGCATGCAATACGGTCATAACCACTTCCAATGCACTTCTCTGCTCTTTAAGGTGCATTCCAGTTGGAATTCCCCTTCCATTATCCTGAACAGAAACGGAATTGTCTTCGTAAATAGTAACCGTTATTAGGTCGCAATGCCCAGCTAAGGCTTCATCAATGGAGTTGTCTACAACTTCATAAACCAAGTGGTGCAATCCCTTTACTCCAATATCGCCAATATACATCGCTGGCCGCTTGCGTACAGCTTCAAGTCCTTCTAAGACTTGTATACTGTCTGCACCATAATCTTTGCTATTCTGATTCAACTGTTCTTGATTCTCTGTACTCATACTTATCTTATAACCTCTGTTTTTGTTCCCAAAAATGTATACAAATCTACTGAAAACTAGGCGGTTAAAGGCAACTTTCCCCTAAAAATTGGCTTTCTTTATAAAGATTATTTCCACATATTAATGCGTTTTTTACATTTCTTCACAAGATGGGTGAAATATTGGGGTTAACTTTGCTTTCAAATGTCATTTTCAAACAACTTTGAAGTTAGTGTAGTTCCAGGTTGGCTCATTCCTTCAGCTATGCCAATTGTATTTTCTAAGGAAAAGAGAATCCCTGGTTCATGGCAGTTTTATGTAAAAAGGCATAAAAAAGACCCGAAATTCAACGCAGAAGATGAGGGGTCTATGCTATATCATTATAATGATGACATTGCCAAGCGGTTTTTGGAGCTGAGATTTTGTGTTACTGGACAAACAAATTGCAAGCAGCCTGAGGTTAATTGCGAGAATTGTAAATTGAACAAAGACGCTGGATGTGTTGAACAGACTGAAACAGTTGATTTGCTCTTGTTTCGGTTTGATCCTTTTCATCTTTCTAATTTGATTAACTCTGCCGACGATGAAACTGAAACTAGCAGCATCCTTAATTTTAGGTATAATCATACTTTTACCCGTCCAATTCAAATCTCAGGCAGGATAAGACATACCCTTGATTCCATTTTAAACAACCGTTATCAAGATTCAGTAGAGAATATCTTTGTAAATGCCCAAACCCAAATTTTGCTGCTGTATTGTTTGGAGTCAATGAATACATTGAAAGAAGATGAAATACCGGCTTGTAAGTTTTTGGCTTATGAAGATGAACGTGAAAAAATTATCAAAGCAAGAGAAATTCTGTTAAAACACATTGGAGACCCGATCACCATCAGAGAGCTGAGCAGAAAAGTTGCCATAAATGAGTGTTACTTGAAAAAAGGGTTCAAGGTGATGTTTAGAACAACAATTTTCGACTTCTACCAAGACCAACGCATGGAGCACGCTCGCTTTCTGCTCTATGAAAAAGGATATTCCGTTTCAGAAGTATCTGCCCAATTAGGGTATTCTTCAATCTCCCATTTTTCTACAGCCTTTAAAAAGCATACAGGGTTAAAGCCTTGTGAGTTGTTGGTCAAGTAAACAGCCAGGGACGTCAATACAATACAGCCAGGGACGAGGGACAAGGGACAGGGGACAAGGGAACAGCCGGCTACTAGTTGAAGGAGTTGAAGAGGTTGAAGGGGAACAGGTTGAAGCAATGGCTGTATTCTTCATTAAATTTTTTTATTTCGAAAAAAAATAAATCTTTGAGGGGAGTAATATCTGATAATTTAAATTTTTTACACAGTTTATTTTACAGTCCCTATAAATTTTAAATCCTGTAGCAGTTTAATTTTTATTTATAAAAGCCATTTTTAAATTCCAATTTGTATTTAAAAAAAGCCAATATTCTTCATTCTTCACTTTTCATTCTCCATTTTTCATTTTTCATTCTTCATTTGTATTTGCTGTTCCCTCGTCCCTCGTCCCTTGTCCCTCGTCCCTGGCTGTTATAATCTTTGTCATCCACATGTCATAAGAATATAATATAATTATTGTGACAATATTATGATACAAGTGTTCGTTACTTGTTTAACATTTGCACTTGAAAATCGAACAATGAAGTACCTTTTTTTTATATTTAGCCTCTTAATTTCATCATCGTTAAATGCACAAGTTAAAGAAGACTCTGCTGCTTTCAAGCAATTGGATGACGTAATTGTTACGGCTACTAGATCTCCAAGATTGATTGCCAATGTTTCCATCCCCGCTTCTGTGATTTCTGCTAAAACCATCTACCAAAGCGGTTCTCTGCGTTTGAATGATATACTTTCCGAACAAAGTGGTATTGTTATTACGGATAATTTTGGCAAAGGAATTCAAATGCAAGGTCTTTCTTCAGACTATACCTTGATATTACTCAATGGTGAACCCTTGATTGGAAGAACAGGTGGTGTTTTTGACCTATCTCGTATTGCAATTAGAGGCATCAAGAAAATTGAAATCATCAAAGGTCCTTCATCAAGTTTGTACGGTTCAGAAGCAATGGGCGGCGTTATAAACATCATTACTGATCAATCTGGCAACAGAAAAACAGATTTGGCTTTGCGTTATGGTACTTTCAATACTGTTGATGCTTCAATAGACGTTGCGAGAAGA
Organism: Chitinophagaceae bacterium; assembly: GCA_947489175.1. Taxonomy (GTDB): domain Bacteria; phylum Bacteroidota; class Bacteroidia; order Chitinophagales; family Chitinophagaceae; genus Pollutibacter. The sequence continues at coordinate 26,613 of CANLED010000003.1, forward strand.
ATCAAAAAAATGGATGTCCAGTTTTTCTCAAATTACAACCACTCTGAAGGATATAGCTTAAAGCCTAATGCTCTTCAAAAAACTGTTGAACCTTTCTGGCGTTCTACACAGCAAATTACACTGTCGCAACCTCTTGGAAGCAAATTGAAATTTTCTTTGTTGGCTCGTCATAACAACACATTTATAAACAATACAATAGCAGTAACAAATGGTGGTAATACCATCACCTCGCGGGGATTTGAGAAAAGCAATGAATACAATTTAAATCCATCCCTTCAATTCAAAATCAATAAAAAAATAAGCACTTCATTGCGTGGTTATTTAACTGGATTTAAAGCCATGCAAGAACTAAAGATAAAAGATGCTTTTGGAAGTTACGATGATCAATTTAGTCAGATGTACAGAAGAATTGAAAATCAAACTGACTGGCAAATTCGTGATCAATCTTCTTTGATTTTTGGGGCTGGATATGTATCTGAATCAGTAGAGTCAAATCGTTATGATGATTTATCTACCAAGAGAAAAAATGCTATTGCTTATTTGTTTTTTCAACATGAAGAACAAATCTTAGAGAACTTGACTTTTATAGGAGGCATGCGTTACGACGACAATCAAGTTTATGCATCTGTAGTGAGTCCAAAAGCAGCTTTCCAATACAAGCTTTCGGATAAAATATCTTTCAATTTATCCTATGGTAAAGGCTTCAAAGCACCTGATTTTCGGCAGCTCTTTTTAAATTTCACAAACCTCGCAGCTGGCTCCTACTCTGTGTTTGGGACCGATGTGGCAAGGGCTGAAATAAAAAAATTGACTGACGCAAATTTGATTGATCAAACAACTGCGGCCTTCAATAATGTCTCTATATTAAAGCCTGAAATTTCTGGCGGACTTAATGCTGGAATGAAAATGAAAACGTTAAATGGAATCGATATTAATATCAACTTTTTTAGGAATGATATTAGCAACATGATTGTTACAGATATAGTGGCTTATAAAAAAAATGCGGGACAAATATTTAGTTATTTCAATTTGAAAAATGCCCGAACACAAGGCGTTGAAATTGAAGCTGGAAAAAAAGTCCTGAATACGATTTCTTTGAAAGCTGGTTTTCAATATTTGAACACTGCTGATAAAGATGTTTTAAAGGCAATTAAAGCAGGTACCGTTTTTGAAAGAAACTTGGAAACTGGATTAGCCTCTAGGATGAAAATTTCTGAATATGGTGGACTTCCTTACAGGTCAAAGTTCAGCGCAAATGCAAAGGCTACTTACGAT
>CANLED010000004.1 GCA_947489175.1 Chitinophagaceae bacterium
CGATTGATAATCAATTGAATCGCCATCGCCCTTCTCACACTTTCTTCCGTTGGTGTAGTAATGGCTTCGTCGTAAGCATTCGTATGCAATGAATTGCAGTTGTCGTAAATCGCACACAATGCCTGAAGTGTTGTGCGGATGTCATTGAAGTCGATCTCCTGTGCATGCAAACTCCTTCCACTTGTTTGTATATGGTACTTCAATTTTTGCGACCTGCTGCTGGCACCATATTTAAATTTCATGGTTTTTGCCCATATCCTCCTTGCCACTCGCCCAATAACTCCATACTCGGCATCCATCCCATTGCTGAAAAAGAAAGAAAGGTTTGGAGCAAACTCATCAATCTTCATTCCCCTGTTCAAAAAATATTCAACATAAGTAAATCCGTTGGCCAGCGTAAACGCCAACTGCGTTACCGGATTTGCACCGGCCTCTGCAATATGATAACCACTGATCGATACACTGTAAAAGTTTTCTACATGATGCTCATTAAAATAAAGTTGAACATCCCCCATCAACCGCAATGCAAATTCAGTTGAAAAAATACAGGTATTCTGTGCCTGGTCTTCTTTTAGAATATCAGCCTGCACAGTTCCTCGCACCTGTGACAGTGTTGTTGATTTTATTTGCTGATACGCTTCTTTACTAAGGACCTCGTCGCCCGACAAACCCAACAATCCCAAGCCCAAGCCATTATGCCCTTGCGGAAGTGCTCCTGCATACAAGGGAGTTTCACCTTTACCATACTTCTGCTTTCTTACCTCTTCGAGATGATAGTCTAAATTATTTTCTTTGATGTATTTTTCGCACTGCTGATCGATGGCTGCATTGAGAAAAAATGCCAATAAAATTGGTGCAGGACCATTGATGGTCATCGACACAGATGTTTTTGAATCACAAAGGTCAAAGCCACTGTACAATTTTTTCGCATCATCAATTGTTGCAACACTCACCCCGCTGTTGCCAATCTTCCCAAAAATATCCAACCGCTTTACTGGATCCTCGCCATATAATGTTACACTGTCGAATGCAGTCGACAATCGTTTTGCAACTTGATCATGGGAAACATAGTGAAACCGTTTGTTGGTTCTTTCGGGACCGCCCTCTCCGGCAAACATGCGTGTTGGATCTTCTTCCGTTCTTCTCAATGGAAATACAGAGGCTGTATATGGATATTTTCCTGGGAAATTTTCCTGCAGCCTCCACATCAAAATATCTCCCCAATCATTGTATTTTGGCACCGATATTCTTGGAACACTCGTTCCAGAAAGGGTTTCAAACCTCAACGGTTTTTTGATAAGCTTTCCCCTTACTTCATACTCAATAAACTGTTGACTAAACCGCTCCTTTGTTTGCGCCCATTCTTCCACCAATTTTTTGCAAACTGGAAAGAGCATTTTTTCATATTTCTTTACCTGCTCCTCAATGCCACTGATCAAGTCATTGCTTCCAGCATTTCTAAGCACCTCAAGCGTACCGGTTAATTTATACAAAATTGAAGCAACTGCCGATTGCTCTTTCGCCAACCTGTTGTACTTTCTTACTTCGTCTGCTATTTCAGAGAGATACCTTACCCGCCTTGCCGGCAACACAGCCTGAACAACAGATTCAGTCAATACCTCAACAGAAACCTGCTTGCCAAAAACAAACCCTTTGTTGTTTTCCATCACATCAATAACTTTTTGAAAAAGTAAATTGACGCCTATGTCATTAAATTGGGAACTTATCGTTGCAACAATCGGCAAGTCTTCATCTTTCTCTTCCCACTGTTGATGATTCCTTTTGTATTGCTTTCTAACATCATGCAAGGCATCTTGTGCTCCCGCCTTATCGGACTTATTCAAGGCGATCACATCAGCATAATCCAACATGTTGATTTTTTCTAATTGTGATGCTGCACCGTATTCCGGTGTCATCACATACAAACTCATGTCACAATGTGATGTTATGGAAGCATCACTTTGTCCAACTCCCGCACTTTCCAATATCACCAAATCAAATTCATGCGAACAACAAATGTCGATGGCAGACTGAACCGCCCCACTGAGCGAACCTTCACTCTCTCTTGTTGCCATTGAACGCATATAAACCCGGGGTGATGAAATGCTGTTCATCCTGATTCTGTCTCCCAATAAGGCTCCTCCCGTTTTCTTTTTTGATGGATCCACTGAAATCACGGACACCGTTTTGCTGGGATAAGCATACAAAAACCTACGCACAAATTCATCTGTCAACGAAGATTTTCCGGCGCCTCCTGTTCCTGTAATTCCCAAAACTGGAATGAAAATTCCTGGTTTTGCTATTTCTTGCTGCACCCCATTTTCTGCCAACGTTATTTGTCTCGCTATTTTTCTTACCTCCTTGATCTCTCCCCAAGTAATTGCCCCCTCAACCCGTATCTCCTCATCAAGTGAAAAGTCACATTTGCGGATGACTTCCTCAATCATGCCTTCTAAACCCAGTTTTCTTCCATCATCAGGCGAATATATTTTCGTGATCCCATACTGATGCAATTCTTCTATTTCAAGGGGATGAATGGTTCCCCCACCTCCGCCAAAAATTTGTACATGCCCATACCCATTCTCATTAAGCATGTCCCTCATGTACTTGAAAAATTCTATATGTCCTCCTTGATAAGAAGTTATCGCAATCCCCTGCACATCCTCTTCGATGGCGGCTTCCACAATTTCCAACACACTTCGGTTGTGGCCAAGATGAATTATTTCTGCGCCCATGGACTGCATGATGCGGCGCATGATATTTATGGATACGTCGTGTCCGTCAAATAAAGATGCAGCGGTTACAATTCTTACTTTGTTCTTTGTTTGATAACCCATAAGAGTATATTAAAACCAAAGGTAAAGGCTTACCACGCCGAATCACTTTTTATTCAATCCGATTTTAACTCGGGTTGTTGATTACAGCTTTTTTATGCAAGTAAAATATCAAACAATATTTTTTGAAGGTTAATGCATTTTTAATCCAGATTTAATGTGCTAATGATGCACATTTTTTTCTCCGGCTTCAATTCTGAAAGGTAACATGTTTTGCCTCGGAGGGATGGGGCAAGTTGCAAATGTTGTAAATGCACAAGGTGGATTGTGGCTTTTATTAAAGTCGATGGTGGTGTTCCCATTTTCATCAGGACGGCTAACATACAAGAATCTTCCCGTATGGTATGTTTCATCGCCATTGGTTTCATCACCAAAAATCACAAACATATCACCAGGACCTTCATCAATTACATCTAGCTTGTATGTCTTTTTATTCAACTGAAAAACAAGTTTTCCTAGGGAAGCTTGCTGCGTGGTTTGTCCAAGTACATTGGTAATAGCTATGGTTGAAAACATGGACGTCTCTAACCTGGCATTTATGATCCATGCTGGATTTGCAGGATACCTATCTATGCGCGTCAATGCCGTCAACGCCGGATTATTCAAATCCCTAAAACGAACACCTATCTTATTTTCACGCTTGATAATGCTCCACTTAAAAGTAGAAAAACTCAACGATGGATTGCTCAAAGAATCCACATGAAATATCACAAGCTCATCAATTTTTTTATCTCGGATATTAACCTGATTGCCGGGATGAGTAACCCACCTTACTTCTTTTTCAGAAACAATGAATTTACCTAAGAAAGAAGGAAAATTTGGGTGATCGAAAACAATGTTGTTGGATGAGTCTTTTCCAAAACCATTCTCCCCATCCTTCAACCAAAATAAACCCGCTAAGTTAACCCAACCCGTTGCCGACTTTAAATCAAACAACCGCTTTTGGTCCCACGCTTCTATCTCCTTCTTATAGTTTTTTGCTGAAGTTTGTGCCACAACCTGTTGCAAGCAAATAGCAAAAAACATAAAAATTAAACCGGAAGAAAATATTTTTTTCATGGCTCTTTAAATCTTTAACAAAGATACAAAAACTTCTTTAGTTCACAATTTTAATAGACTTCTGCAATCATGCACCTGGCGCTACCTCCACCAATTGTTTCGATGGTTTCCAGCGGACTATGTATGATTTTATTATAAAATTGTATCGTTTGAATTTGATCTGCGGTTAAATTTTCATATGCCTGTGTAGACATCACCAAAAACAATTCACCGGCTGAATTGCTTACCTGCAGCATGTTTCCACAAAAATGGTTCATTTGGTCTAAACTAATTTCAATGATTTCTTTTCCCGACTCTTCCAAAGAATTGATCAACATTTCCTGCTCGTCGAAATCTTTAATAGCCTTCAAACACACAACAGCAAAACGATCTGCCACACACATCAATACATTTGTATGGTATATCGGTTTCCCATCACCATCAACTGCATGAAAAATCTTACGCTCATACCCCAACTTTAAACAAAAAACTTCCAACACTTCTTTATCGGTTCTATCCGATAAACACGCGTATGCAATTTTATTGATCCTATCTAAAACCATGCTTCCCGTTCCTTCAAGAAAAACATTCTTTTCTTCGAAATATGTCAAATCAATTGTTTCCTTTAGATCGAAAATCTTACCTACTTCTTCCATTACTGATTGCTTTCTTTCCGCGCGTCTATTTGGTGCAAACATGGGATACAAAACCAGCTTTCCTTCTTCATGAAATGAAATCCAATTGTTTGGAAAAACAGCATCTGGTGTCACAGGGTTTATCGTATCTTTTATAACACAAACTTCTATCCCATTAGACTTTAGCTTGTCAACAAATGTATCAAACTCACCCAATGCTTTTTCTTGAGCCTGTTCAATCAGAATATTTTGTTGAAAATAATTGTTGGATGCTGTTTCATTGTTAAAACCAAACGAAGTTGGTTCAATCATCAATATAGATTTCAAAGATGGAGCACTTGATTCAAATGAGTCTTCAGATGAAATATTTAGATCTTCTGTCATGTAATTTTTTTTAAGATGGATGTACTGTTTAAATATTTTAAATTGAACTTCTTTCTATTGGCATACTCATGCAATGAAAACCACCGCGTGCCCTCGATAATTCTGAAGATGGCATGAGTATGACAGTGTTTTCTATGTCACCTATTTGTACTTTATCATTTTCTAAATCGTCTATAAGATCCTTAACTTTTATCAATGTAAATCCTGCAGCCTCGAATGCTGTATTCGTTTTTTCATTTCTGTCATACGACAAAACCACACCTTCTTTTAACGCCAACAAATTACACGAGTCTGTCCACTGCTCCCTTGCCGAGTATGGATATTCATTATTTCCTGAAAAAATGATTTTTACTTCATCGCACCCAAAATCATTGATGCTTATATCCCACAACAGTGCTTCCAAACTGGAAAAATGAATTGGCGCGGCAAGGTCTTTTTTATTGAACTGCATAACCGTTGCAGTTATTTCATTTTTTTTGATAAGGGACTTTTCAATCGAAATAGAATTTTTTTCGTCATTCATTTTCTCTGAAAACAAGCCCATCATCACCCATACGTTTTTCTTCACCTGTGTAAAAATTGTATCGATGTGCATATAATCCCTTTTCCTTGGAATGCTAATCATGCTTACTTTGGTAACTAAATTTTTTTCAAAAACTTTTTCTGCCAATTGAGCTGCAGCGGCAGCACTTGTTCTTTCGCTGATTCCAATAATTAAATGATTTTCAGAAATCATCATAACATCGCCCCCTTCTAAGGTAATGATAGATTCAGAATTGTTTTCTGGAATAAGAAATGCCGGTCTATTCTGATGTAGTTCTATTATCTTATCTGTATATGGAGAAAAAAGCGGGTGATAAAAAAATATATATTTTGCCAACAACGCTTCACGATGCCTTGCAATTTTTGCAGGCTTATTCAATACAATATGGTCTTTAATCACAATTCCAATATCCCTGGTAAAAATGAAATTGGGAATGGGTGCAAATAAAACCGATTTGTCATTCCCCGTTCCTGATAGCAAACAACTAGCCAATTCAGCTGGTGAATATGTATGCAACAACTCTTGTGTTGCATGTGTGCACCCTTCTAACGCACACACCGCTGCAATAATTTGAGAACGAAGCAAATTGTTAGACAAAACCTCTCCCAACAACCACTGTAATTCTATCACATGTTCAGAACGATAAAATTCTGGGTGTGCCGGCTGATAAAAAACCCTGTTCTGAGCAGGATCATCTATTTCTTTAAGCCGGCCTTTTATTTTCTGAGGATCTAAAAAATACAACAACAACTTTGTATAATAATCATACTCATCCCGGCGGATTGTTTCTAAATGCACAATATCCTCAAATAGCCAATCCTGCGCCATTGAAGGAACAACTTTGCCTAAACCGTTATCGGGACTATGAACAAGAATTTTGGTTAAATTTCCAATTTCAGATGTAATATTAAAAAAGGTACTCATTTAATTGATTTATTTGAATGTCGGAAACCGACCACCCACAGATAAAAGAAAATAGTAAAAATGATATAAAATGGATAAAGGGGCGCTAGTAATCCGGCATGGGGTTGAGTCCCGCATAATTCCATGCAAAGTGATACGGCCGAGTGGTTATATAGTTGTTTAACAACATAGCTGCAAGTTATAGGATAAAGGTTCAATTTTAATGTTTAAGGCACATTTAATAATTTATTAATTATGAAAAATAAGTATCCAAGTACCACATTTTACTATTTATAGCAAGTTTGTATTGCGATAAATATTTAATTTTGAAAATGGCTCGTTTAGTATTTCTATGTTTTTTATCGATTTTTATTTTTCTCAATTCATCTGCTCAAGAAAAATTTGAGTGGATTAATTACCAAACTTTAGAATCTTCAGGACTTTATCAAAACCTAGGATTAACTAAAGAAAAGAAAAATATTGGCTTGATTTTTAAAAACAATACCAATTTTACCAAGCAATTTATTTTAAAAATAAACAACCCGCATATAAATGATATTTATTTATACAATATAAATGGTGATACCATATACCATACAGGTGATCATAAAAAATTTTACACAAGACCAATTATTTATTGGGATTTTGCATTGCCCATTACCCTTCAAAAGAAAAGTATTGATTCAATTGTCTTGAGCCTTGATAAAAAAGGAGAAAACCTAACCTATTTTTTAGAAATAGAATCTCCAGAAAAGTTTGACAAATATAAAACCAGGGATACATTCATGTATGGCATGATGCTTTCATTTTCAATTTTTTTTACCTTGATTTTTTTTATTTTAGGCGTTGTTAAAAAAGATTTATCTAATATCATATTTTCAATTTTTATTTTTATAACAGCATTTTCTATTTTGAACAGTGCTGGTCTTGGATTTCAATTTATTTGGCCTTCCTTTCCTTGGTTTCAAAACTTTTCTAGGACGCTTTTTTCTGCTTTTTCGATGGTTTCGTTCATCCAATATATGTATACAGCTCAAAAAAGCAACTTGAGAAAAATTGAAAAAACATTTTTAAAATTTTGTATAGGTTTCTTCATCTTTAGGGTAATTTATATAGCCGCCAATAAAGAGATATATTACTTCCCTAACCTAAAAAATTTTCTGCTTTATTTAAATGCTTCTATCATTATAGGCATCATGGTAATATTACTTGTTTTGCTTGTTAGAAATATTATTCTATTTAAAGAAAAATTGAATAACCTTGGATTACTGGTTTTCTTTCTATTTCCTTTTAAAGAAGGATTAAGACAACTTGGCATTGATGTTGAACCCCATCCAGAATTCGATGAGTATATAACCGCTTTATATTACTTGTTCCCTATTGGATTAATTTCTCTATCGAATGTTCAAAATTATAGAAAAGATAAAAAAGCCAAAACCATTCAAGCATTAGAAAATGCACATAAAAAAGATCTTGAAATAACAGAAAAAATATTAAACGCTCAAGAGTATGAAAGAAGTTCGATTGGTAAAAATATTCATGATCAAGTAGGTGGACTTCTCTCAGTATTGAAAGTGAAGGCACAAATATTAAAGAGAAAAAAACAAGATGAAGAAATAACTGAAGAACTTGATCACATGATAAACATATTAAATGTTTGTAACGATGAATTACACAACATAGTTGACGACCTTATTCCGCCTGAACTTGCTAACAATAGCCTATCTGATATAATGAGGAATCGAATTGAAATGTACAGCAGTTCAACAGAGATAATTTTCAATTTCGAAAGCAATATCAATCACATAATTGACGAAACTATTTCTCTAAATATTTATAGAATTATTTGTGAACTTACAACAAACTCTATTAGACATTCAGGTTGTACTGAAATACATATTGAGCTGATGGAAAAAGCTAACAATTACTCAATCCGTTATATTGACAACGGAATCGGATTAAATATTGGGTCTTCAGATATTAAACATGGCATTAAAAATATTAGAAGCCGCATAGATTTTCTTTCTGGAAGAATTGATTTAAATGCAGAAGCTGGAAAAACAGAATTTATTATTGAAATTCCAATTGCACAAATATGATGAAAAAAAAATCTATTTACATTTGTGATGACCAATTACTTTTCCTAGAAAGTATTGAAGCCTTTTTCAATTTACAAGAAAATTATTTTTGTATTGGACATGCAATGACAATGGAAATGGCATTTGCTGAAATACTTAAATTGAAACCAGATGTTATTTTAATTGATTACCACATAAAAGATAAAAATGGTTTAGAACTTCTTAGCATGATTCGCAATGCTGCAATCGAATCTAAATGCTTTATGTTAACAATGAGAAGAGATGTTATTATACGCAATAAAGCAAAAGAACTTGGTGGCAATGGTTATTTACTAAAATCAATCGGTGCTGAAGAAATGATGCTTGCCATAGAAAAAACAATAAATGGTAGTGAACGTTTTTTAGACTCTCTAGAAAAAGAAAGAATAAAATCTGGTGAAGAAAATACCATAAGGTTGAGCAACAGAGAACTTCAAATAGCACAACTTGTTTGCAAAGAATTTTCAAGCGATGCCATTGCAACCAAACTCAATTTAAGTTTACACACAGTCAGCACGCATAGAAAAAATATCCTTAAAAAATTAAAACTTAAAAATACACTTGATCTGCTCAAAACATTAAACGAAACCTATGGTATCGAATAAATTGCTAAAATTAGTTCATCAAACAAAACACATCAATTGGTATTAGCAGATTTTCTTCAACATCAAATTATATTCCATAATCACACAAAAACTTAATCCGCATAATTTTTAATTGCTCCCACTCAAGGTCCAAATCTGAAAGTTCAGCCTTAGCCACATCTAAGCTACTTGTTTCACAACTTTTAAAATAATCCAAAATTTCATCCTGATCATCTTCATCCACCATTTGGTCAATAGCATAACTTAAATTCAGTTTTGTTCCACTAGCCACAATCGTTTCCATCTCCTCTAGCAATTGTTCCATCGGGATACCCCTGCTCTTAGCAATAACATCTAGTGTTGTTTTTTTATCCACCTGTTGAATGATAAAAACCTTATTTCCACTTTTGTTCACTACACTCTTCATCACAAAATCGTCTGGCTTCACTACCTGATTTTCTTCAACATACTTTGAAATCAAAGCCACAAATTTCTCTCCATAACGAATCGCCTTCCCTTTGCTTACGCCACTAATCCTTTCCAACTCTTCTAAGGTTGTTGGGTATTGTATTGACATATCTTCCAAGGAAGTTTCCAAAAAAATCACAAAAGGTGGAAGTTTCTTTTCCTTTGCAAACTGCTTTCTTAAATCCTTCAACAACTCAAATAATTCAGCATCAGCTGTTGCTGGTCCATTTGCCTCTGTTGCATTCTCCTCATCGTCTTCGTTAGCTTCATCATAGGTATTGCTCATCACCATTTTAAAAGAAACCGGTTTCTTTAGAAATGCTGCACCTAGTTTTGTTATTTTTAGCAAGCCATGCTCCGTAATGTCTTTCTGCAACAAACCCTCCAACAACATTTGTCGTATTAGTGATGTCCAATAAATTTCCTCCTCCTCATTACCACAAGCAAAGACAGCAAGTTCATCATGTCGATACATTTTTATTTGCGGTATCATCCTTCCAATCAGGATATTAATCACATAATCTGCTGCAAACCGCTCGTCTAGCGCTTTGATGACCTTAAGTAAATTGACGGCATTGGATTTAGTTTCTATGGACTCTTTTGGATGAAGGCAATTATCACAACTACCACAATTTTCAATCGTGTATTTTTCTCCAAAATAAGTCATCAATACCTTTCTCCTGCATTGCCCACTCTCTGCAAATGCAACCATCTCATCTATTAACTGACCACCAACCTCTCTTTCACTTAACTGCTTGTCCCTTAAAAAATGTTCCAACTTTGAAACATCCTTGTGCGAATAATAGAGAATGCACTTTCCTTCCATACCATCTCTACCTGCTCTTCCGGTTTCCTGGTAATAGTTCTCTAAACTTTTAGGGATATTATAATGGATCACAAACCGTATATCTGGCTTGTCTATTCCCATTCCAAAAGCAATAGTTGCTACAATTACCTGGGTATCCTCATTCAAAAATTGATCTTGCCTATCTGCCCTCAACTTACTATCCAATCCCGCATGATATGCACAAGCCTTAATTCCGTTTACATTCAACAACGCTGCCAACTCCTCTGTTGTTTTTCTATTCAACGTATATATAATTCCACTCTTCCCCTTATTCTCGTGGATGAACTTAACCATGTTTCTAATGGTCTGGTCCTTTCCAACTTTTGGAATTACTTCATAATAAAGATTGGGTCTGTTGAAAGACGATATGAATATATCCGGCTTCCTTAAACCTAGATTATACACGATGTCTTGTTGAACCTTCGGTGTTGCTGTTGCTGTCAGTGCAATTACAGGAGCCTTCTCATTAATTTGATCCATCATCTCCCTCAACCTCCTGTATTCTGGCCTAAAGTCATGACCCCACTCCGAAATACAATGTGCCTCATCAACAGCAAAGAACGAAACGGTCAAACTACTAAAAAAATCAATATTCTCCTGTCTAGTCAACGTTTCAGGAGCAACATACAGAATCTTCGTTTTACCTGCATTCAAGTCATCACGTACTTCCTTGATCTCTTTTTTATTAAGCGTCGAATTTAGAAAGTGCGCAACATTGTCTTTGCTGCTATATCCCCTTACCAAGTCAACCTGATTTTTCATCAATGCTATCAACGGTGATACAACAATAGCACATCCCTCACTTGTTAAAGCCGGTAACTGATAACACAAACTTTTTCCACCACCGGTTGGCATTATCACAAAAGTATCATGTCCATTGAGAACATTGTTAATGATTGCTTCCTGATTACCCCTAAATGCATCAAAACCAAAATACTCTTTCAATGGAGTTAATAAGTCCACATTTGTATTATTTGATGCAATTACTTTTTTAGATTTTGTTGATGTTTTTTCTGAAGATTTTGAAGAAGACATGAAGTATTTAGCTGAGCCTATTTGATAAATGATAAAAAAATGAACAATAATTAATCAAAACATTTCCACAAGGGTCACTTTTCCCATTGTTCTAAACAAATTTACCGAATTTGAGCCAATATTCCTTGTGGTTTTTTCCCTCTACAAGTTTTTTAATAAAAAATTGATATTCCAATTTGAATGATTTTGAAGCATAAACATATATAATTATGGTACTTTTGCTGTGCTAAATAAATCCTGATTTTTAAAACAAATGCATGCAAAAAACTTCCATTCAGGATATTGCAAAAAACACACTTTTACTCGAAGCAAATTCCATTTTAGCATTACAAAATTATATCAACGATCAATTTGAAGAAGTTGTAAACCTTATCCATAACATCCAAGGCCGCCTTGTAATCAGCGGAATCGGCAAAAGTGCCATCATAGCCCAAAAAATTGTTGCTACTCTTAACAGCACCGGTACTGCTTCCATTTTTATGCATGCCGCAGATGCCATCCATGGCGACCTTGGCATGATTCAAAAAAATGATATCATCCTCATAATTTCAAAAAGTGGAGAAAGTCCAGAAATTAAAGTGTTAGTAACCCTCATCAAAAACTTGGGTAATATACTTATTGCCATGGCTGGAAATAGTGCTTCCGTTCTTGCGCTTGAATCTGATTTTCTCCTCAACACAACTGTCTCACAAGAAGCTTGCCCAAATAACCTAGCACCTACCGCTAGCACCACTGCTCAATTGGCCATGGGCGATGCAATTGCGATTTGCTTGATGGAACTTAAAGGCTTCAGTTCCAACGACTTTGCTAAATTTCACCCAGGAGGAGCCCTTGGCAAAAAACTCTATTTAAGGGTATCAGACCTAAGCAAACTAAATGAACGCCCCATCGTCTTAACATCAAGCTCATTAAAAGATGTAATCCTAGAAATCACAAAAAAAAGATTGGGATTGACTGCCGTTGTTGATGAGCATGAAAACCTTTGTGGCGTTATTACTGACGGTGACTTAAGAAGAATGCTTGAAAAAGGAGGTGACTTTGAGAAAACAATCGCCAAAGAAATCATGAGCAAATCACCTAAAACAATAGAAGCTGATGCGCTTGCCGTTGATGCCCTTGATAAAATGCGAAAAAACAATATTACCCAGCTAATAGTCGTTAATGACGAAACTTACACTGGAGTGATTCATTTACACGACCTTATTCGTGAAGGACTAATTTAATTTTTAACTTATGATGAACAACAATCATTACGTAGCAATAATGGCCGGGGGTATTGGAAGCAGATTTTGGCCTATGAGCCGAACCGCTTTCCCTAAACAATTCCTAGATATCCTCAATACTGGAAGAACACTAATCCAAGAAACTTACGACCGCTTTAAAAAATTCATCCCTGAAGAGAATATCTATATTGTTACTTCTCAAGAATACATTTCTCTTGTTAAAGAACAACTGCCAGAAATTGCCTTAAAAAATATCGTCGCCGAACCCTCAAGAAAAAACACCGCTCCTTGCATCGCTTACATTTCTTATAAATTAAATGAAATTAACAACAAAGGAGCATTAATTTGTGCACCTGCCGACCATATCATTCTAGATACTACCGCATTTACCAAAGTTTGCCTCGAAGCACTCAGCTTTGTCTTACACCACAAAGCCCTTATTACACTGGGTATCAAACCAACTCATCCAAATACTGGGTATGGTTACATTCAATTTGATCAACACCCTGCAAGCGACAATGTTTATAAAGTAAAAACGTTTACAGAAAAACCCGACAGGGATTTAGCAAAAACCTTCGTATCTAGCGGAGAATTCTTGTGGAATGCTGGCATCTTCGTTTGGCAAATCAAAAACATTGTTCATGCATTTGAACAACACCTTCCTGAAATTGCAGAGATTTTTGAAGCAGAGAAATCTTTTTTCAATACAGCAAAAGAAAAAGAAGCAATCGACAGGATATATCCTCAATGCACCAATATTTCCATCGATTATGGCATCATGGAAAAAGCCGATAACGTTTATATAATTCCTTCTTCTTTTGGATGGAGCGATCTTGGCACGTGGAACTCAGCCCATGAAAACATGGAAAAAGACTACCTCGGGAACGCTGTTGCTGGAAATGAAGTAATTGTAATTGATGCAACTCAAAACATGGTTCACGTTCCAAATGATAAACTGGTGCTTCTTCAAGGGTTAAATGATTATATCATTGTTGACACCAAAGATGTTTTGATGATTTGCAAAAAAGACAAAGAACAAGAAATCAAACAATACGTAGCAGAAATTAAAAGAAATAAAGGCGACAAGTATTTATAAATGAATAGACAAAATATTTCTTCTGGGTCTCCTTGGGAAAACATTGTTGGTTACAGCCGCGCTGTTCGTATCGGAAACATAATCGAAGTAAGCGGTACCGTTTCTTCTAATGAACTGGGAGAAACAATTGGCATCGGATCTGTTTATATCCAAACAAAATACATCCTCCAAAAAATTGAAAAGTCGATTTTAGATGGTGGCGGTTGCCCTAATGATATTTACAAAATCCGTGCTTTTATCACAGACATTTCTCGTTGGGAAGAATTCGGCAATGCCCACGCTGAATTTTTTAACACCATAAAACCCTGTTGCACCCTAGTTGAAGTAAAAGGACTAATCCATAAGGATTTTCTCATCGAAATTGAAGCTTCCGCAATGATTAACACCTAAAATTGAACATATTTTACATGGAATCATTCGAATCAAAACTGCCCAATATTGGTACCAGCATTTTTACCACCATGAGCGCCTTGGCATCTGAACACAAAGCAATCAACCTTGGCCAGGGTTTTCCAGATTTTCAAATGGATGAAACCCTTATCTCACTTACCCATCAAGCAATGAAGGATGGCCATAATCAATATGCCCCCATGGCTGGCAACATGGCACTTCGTGAATCACTTTCAGAAAAGTTTTACAGCTTATATAATACCTCAATTTCACCAGATTGCATCACCATCACACCCGGTGGTACCTATGCAATCTACAACGCACTTACAACCATCCTAAGTCCAGGCGACGAAATAATTGTTTTTGAACCTGCTTACGATAGCTACATCCCAAATATCCTTGTTAACGGAGCCATTCCAGTTTGCATCCCATTGGATTTCCCAAATTATTCTATCAACTGGAATAAAGTAAGATCCGCTATCAACAAAAAAACCAAAGCGATCATCCTCAACAGTCCGCATAACCCCACAGGCAGCGTCCTTTCTTCGTCTGACATGGAAATCCTTTCTAAAATCATCATCGAAAACAACCTATTTCTCATCAGTGATGAAGTTTATGAACACCTTATCTTTGACAATAAACCCCACCACAGTGTTTTAAAATATCCAGACCTCTTCAACAGAAGTTTCGTCTGCTTTTCTTTTGGAAAAGTTTATAACTGCACCGGATGGAAAATGGGTTATTGTGTTGCACCTAAATTCTTAACCAATGAGTTTAGAAAACTTCATCAGTACAACGCCTTCAGCTGCCATACCCCCACCCAAGTAGCACTCGCCTCTCATATCAAAAACAAAGAGTCATATTTGTCACTTTCTTCAAACATGCAGCAAAAAAGAGATTTCTTCCTTTCCTGCATGAAAAATACCTCATTTAGCATGATGCCGTCCTCCGGAAGCTATTTTGTATGCGCCAGTTATGAAAAAATTTCGCAGATGCCTGCGCTGGATTTTGCCATTCAACTAATCAAAGAATATGGTGTTGCCACAATTCCCGTTTCTGCTTTCTATGCTGATGGAAGGGATGATAAAGTGCTTCGTTTCTGCTTTGCAAAAAAAGAAGAGACATTACTACTTGCCGCTGAAAGACTGAAAAACTTGTAACAAATTTTTTGTACTTTCAGTAGGCCATAAACAAATAAAATGAAAAATCACAGTGCATTCATTGCAATAGCTATTTCTATTTTTTCCTCTTTCTGCCTTGATTCCTTTGCCCAAAAATCTCAAGCCAAACCCAACATAATTTATATTTATGCTGATGATTTGGGATATGGTGAATTGGGTAGTTATGGACAAACAAAAATCAAAACGCCCCACCTCGATCAAATGGCCAAGGAAGGGATGCGTTTCACACAACATTATAGCAGCGCACCTGTATGTGCTCCTTCAAGGTGTATGTTGATGACTGGAAAACATGGCGGAAAATCATATATCCGGGGGAATTACGAAATGGGCGGATTTGAAGACAGCTCAGAAGGTGGACAAATGCCCTTGCATGAAGGTGCATATACATTACCCAAAATGCTAAAAACGGTGGGATATTCAACAGCACTCATCGGAAAATGGGGTATGGGCGTAGTTGGAACGACTGGAAGTCCACTGAACCACGGGTTTGATTATTACTACGGCTACCTTGACCAAAAACAAGCACATAATCACTACCCAACCCATCTTTGGGAAAACGACCGTTGGGACTCACTAAACAATTCATTCATCTACGTTCACAAACCTATTGATTCAACAAAAGCAACCGATGCCGATTTTGACTACTACAGAGGAAAGGATTTTGCAGCAGATAAAATGACAGAAAAAGCCATTCAATTCATCAACAAAAACAGCAAAGAGCCATTTTTTCTATACCTCCCATACACAATTCCTCACCTTTCTCTGCAGGCACCAGAAGCATACGTAAAAAAATACATTGGTCAGTTTGATGAAAAACCATATTACGGACAAAAAGGATACGCCGCAACAAAATATCCTTTGTCAACCTATGCCGCAATGATCACCTATTTGGATGATCAAGTTGGAATTATCATGGAAGAAATAAAGAAGTTGGGACTTGACAACAACACCATCATCATGTTTTCAAGTGATAATGGCGCTACTTTTTCTGCAGGGGTAGATACAAAGTTCTTTAACAGTGTGAGTGGATTGCGTGGTTTAAAAATGGATGTGTATGAAGGAGGAATCAGTGTTCCCTTCATTGCAAGATGGCCTGGTAAAATACAAGCCAATTCCACAAGCAACCATAGCTCTGTTCAATATGACCTTATGGCCACTATAGCAGAAATAACAGGAACCAATCCTGGCAAAACAGATGGAATTTCATTTTTACCGACTCTCATAGGCAAAAAGAACAATCAAAAAATACACGATTTTCTTTATTTTGAATACCCGGAAAATGGCGGCCAACTGGCTGTTAGGCTAGGAGAGTGGAAAGGGGTCAAAAGAAACGTTAGAAAGGAACCAAATGGAGCTTGGGAATTGTATAATATCGCCACAGATAGAAAAGAAACGAACAATGTTGCATCCCTTCACCCAGACATCATACAGAAAATCAAAGAAACAGCTAAAAGAGAACATACCCATCCTGTTGTGATGGATTGGGAGTTTGTAGATCCGAAAATAAAGAAATAGTTTAGAGTTTAAGGTTTAAAGTTTACGGTTGAACACGGCGTTCATTAAACTTTAAACCTTAAACTTTTAAACCATCAATGTCCTGATTTCAAATAGCTCCAACCTTCCGATTGTTTTCTGATCATCTCTACTACCGCACTCGGCACAATGATTGCCTCTCCCACCAATTTTGAAGCATCAATTTTATAGCGCTTCATGGTATTGTTGCATGCTGCCATCACCACACCCTTTTCTTTTGCAGATTTTATTCTTGAAGTAAAAATCGTACTGTCTTTCATCAAACCATAAATCGCTGGTCCGTGAAACACAACTTCGATTTCCATATCCGGAACCAATGCCAAAGCATTGTTAATCTGGCGAAAAACACCCGCAGTGGTTGCTGTATCACTATCTACAACATCCCAAATAACTTTTAATTTTTTTTCCTGAGCCGACAAGGAAGCAAAAATAAACAAGGCTACCACAAAAAATATTCTTTTCATACTATGTTTTATAAATCAAATTTAACGAAACTGATAATCATATCCCTCAAGTTGAGAAAGAAGGTCATGTGGAACATCGGTGGCTGTAACCCTTCCTTCTACAACTGGCGATACAACGGGATGCTCCTTAAGATACTCTCTCATGATATCATGCAATGTTGCGCCTAGTTTATGGGCAGATAAAACTTTTTCAATTCTACACAAGGTATCATCAGGATCTCCTTCTCTTTCACAAGCAACTATCGAATACTTTTTTGCCAAGTCAATCGACTCTCCCTTAATTTTCACCCAATTAATCCGTTTCCCCATTTCATTGTATGCAGTGAAATTTATCTTCATTCCGGAAAAACGTACGACCCAACCTCCAAACCGCTGGGCTGGATTTTTGGCAAATACATTGTGCAACTCCTTCTCAAGCCAATCCCACAGCTGCTTTCCGGTAATCTCACCAGCCTTGGCATCGCTGTTTACGGGCAGCATGTTCCATAAAAATTCGTTTGTAATATCCACCTCTCCTTTACTAGGATCTACTACCAGTGGCGGACAAAACCTAAAACCGTTGCTTAAGGCAATATCTGGCTTAAACTTCCAATATATCGCATCTGTTATTAAATTATCGATTGGATTCTCTAAAACATAATACCGAACCAATGTTTTTTTTGATTTTCCGATGACTCGATCCATCTCTTCTGCATATGGTTTTCTTGCTTCCTCCACCCTTTTTAGCATCTCAGGATCTGGACGATATTTCACCGGATCTACATCCAACAAGTCATATTTCGCATCTTTCAATTTTCCATTTTCAATGATCAGTTCTAACCTTGACACAAATGATCCAAAAGCGCCTGGCTCAGTAACCTTGGTATATTTTGCTTGAATAGGTTTCCTTACCCGTTCATGTGTGTCCGCACCCAAAATAAAATCAACGCCATCAACATATTTCATGTTCCCCAAATCTACTTGCTGCGCCAACCCCATGTGGGTAATCAAAAACACAAGATTGCACTTTTCAATATCCCTTAAATGACGGATATATCGCTCTACATTAACTTCTGGTTTTGTAAACTTAATGCCCTTGCTATACGCTGGTGATTGTCGCTTGGGCGTTAGCGGATCATTGTATCCTATAAACCCAATTTTTAATTGTCCAAAATGTTGAACGTACCAAGGATGAAAGATCAACTCGCCGTGATCCGGTCCATTGGTGTCGTGAAACATATTTGCACAGACCTTTTGTGCATTGTATGCCCCCATATCGCGTTCCATCATTGCTTTTCCATAAACCACTTCCCAATTTCCAGGCAATACAATGTCATAATCAATTGCATTAACAAGTGGAATGATCGCTCTACCCTCACTCAGAGCTGCAACGCCCCCTCCTTGAAAACAATCTCCCCCATCTATCAACAACGTGTTCTGGAGATTTTCTTTACGCAGGGTATCTAGCATGGTTTTCAAAACCGCAAATCCACCTCTTTTCTTATAGACCGCTTTGTTGTTTTCTAAAAAGAACTCATCGTGTGTATACAACTGGGCATGTATATCTGCCGTTTGCAGTAAAGTAATTTTTTGAATTTTTCCTGATTGAAGCAATGGAGATTTATCCCATTGTTGAGAACCTTGTTGCTCCGGCCCAAACGCCGATGCAATCTGTGGAACACCCGTTAACAAAGCGCCACCTAACGACAATTGTCTGATAAACTTTCGCCTGTCGCTTTCAACATGGTGATCATCACATGAACACGAATCTGATATTTCTTCATTTTTCATACAGCAACAGTTGTATTTTTTAAGAACCTTTTTGCATCATTTTTCTCTTTTCTACAATGGGATTGAATGGTCCAAACTTATGCTGTTCTTCAGAAAAGCCATCTTTATATGGACCAAAAGGATGATCAATGGGTTTCTTTGAAATATTGGGCCAATCACCAGATAAATCCTTACTTGGCCTTGGCCTGCTATTCACAAATGCGGCAACATCCCAGGCCTGTTCATCACTCAAAACCGGTGTCTTATACGTAGCTATAAGAAAAGGCATGTTCATTTTTACATAACCAGCAAATCTTGATAAGCGAAATAAACCAGCACCAATATTATAACTGCTCGGTCCCCATAATGGTGGATAAACATAACCACCGGTTTCATTTGGCTTACCCAATCCGTCTTGACCATGGCAAGACGCACATTGATTTTGATAAACCACAGCCCCTTTGGCTGGATCTGCTGCCCTTTCTAAATACTTCAACTCAACTATTCCAGAGCCTTTGGGCTTTTGACCCTTTTCAAGATCATCTCCTATCCAATGCATATAAGCTACTATCGCACGCATCTCTCTTGAAAGCGAATCAACAGCTTGGCCATTTAAGCTTCTTTGCAAACAATCATTTACCCTTTTTTCAATTGACTCAATAGCACCGCTCCTATCTCGGAATTTTGGGTAGGTTGGAACCACAGCACTATAATTGTTTCCCCATGGAATGGTTCCTCCATCAAGGTGACAGTTTTGACAATTCATTCCATTGGTAATGGCGGCAACTTTACCTTTCGGACCTAAATAATAAGAAGTATTCTCTATAAGCTCTCTACCATATTGGGCTAGACTGTCCGCTGGTTTTATTTGATATTTGTTCCAGCCTTTCCATAAAGGCTCTTCCTGAACAAAAACAGGCACATTCCTTTTACAAGAGAAAATCAATATCAGGGTAAATGTCGTTAATACACCATATTTTATTTTCTTCATGCTAATATTTTTAATGTGGAAGCTTCTCGCGAATTAGTCCATAAACCCATGTTCCTACAATGGCCATAAAAATTGTAATTAATGTAGCCGTTGCGCCATATCCCAGTTGTGCAAAAAGTGGACCCGGACAAGCGCCTGTCATTGCCCAACCAAAACCAAACATCAATCCTCCAAATATTTGACCTTTATTAAATGATTTTTCAGGCAAAATTACCTCTTCGCCATGAATGGTTTTAATATTAAACTTTTTTATGAGAAAGACAGAAATTGCACCAACCACTACCGCGGAACCAATTACGCCAAACATATGAAAACTCTGTAACCTAAACATTTCCTGTATTCTAAACCATGAAATGACTTCTGATTTTATCAAGATAATACCAAACAACATTCCAAAAGCCAAGTATTTCAGATTATGCCATGATGGAGTTTGCACATGCTCTTCATTCACACAAATTGCATCTAGCGACCTCACCTCAAAGTCTGTATTGATTTCCTTATTTTGTTCTTGCATGTTTTTTAATTTAAAGTGATAGTATAAGAGGAAGGATTAAATTAGCCATGATAAACCCTCCTACCATAAAACTTATGGTTGCTATCAAAGAAGGCAGCTGAAGATTTGACAATCCCATAATGGCGTGTCCAGAAGTACATCCTCCAGCATACCTCGTGCCAAATCCTACCAAAAAACCACCAACAACCATCAGTATAAATCCTCTGAGAGTAAATAAAGCTCCGAAATTAAACAACTCAATAGGTACTAAGTTTGAATAATCGTTGATTCCATACGTAGACAGTTCTTGCATTAGGCTTGGATTTACCACAACAGCAGCATCATTCTTTAGATAATAAACCGTAATAATACCACCTAAAAAAACGCCAAATACGAAAAACAAGTTCCAGATTTCCTTTTTCCAATCGTAATTGAAAAATGAAATACCAGCCGGAATACACGCAGCACAAACATGCCTTAGGGAAGAAGAAATACCGAGTGATTTATTTCCAAATATCAACAATGCTGGAACCATCAACCCAATTAATGGTCCTGCAACATACCAAGGCCAAGGCTGCCTTATCAATTCTATCATACTCATTTATTTTAGTTATTTTAAAGTACTTGGACAAACGTAATTAGTAGTTTTGATACTACTATTTTCTTTGATTGATTTAAAACCACCTTGAACATCCACTAAATTATTGTATCCCCTTGCTCTAAGCGTTGATACAAATATCATGGAACGATAGCCTCCAGCGCAATGAATAAAATACGTTTTATTTGTATCAATCATTTTTGCGCTTTCGTTGATATTATCCAATGGGGCATTTTCTGCTTCAACTATGTGCTCTGCTTGATATTCTGTGTCTTTTCTTACATCAAGTATAGCTGCCTTTGGACTTGCTTCAAGAATTTCTTCTAACTGGTTAGCAGAAATCGATTTAATAGTGTCCACTTCAAAACCAGACTTCTCCCAAGCTTGCATTCCTCCTTCAAGATAACCAATACAATAATCATATCCTACTCTTGCCAACCTGGTTACGACTTCCTTTTCTCTTCCTTCCTCAGCAACAATCAATATTTGTTGTTTAATATCTGGAATCATTGCACCAACCCATGGCGCAAAACTGCCATCAACACCAATGTTTATTGAATTTGGAATAAATCCTTTTGCAAAAGTTTGAGCATCCCTTGTATCGAGTATCAATGCGCCTGTTTCATTTGCCGCTGTTTCAAAAGCTGCTGGACTTAAAGCATGCTGGCCTCTTTCTAACACATCTTCTATATTGTCATATCCTTGCTTATTCATCATAACATTCAAAGGAAAATATTGTGGTGGTGGTGCAAGTCCATCTGTTACCTCTTTAACAAACTCTTCCTTCGTCATATTTTCCCTTAATGCATAGTTGGTTTTCTTTTGATTCGCTATCGTATCGCTCGTTTCCTTACTCATGTTTTTTCCACATGCAGAGCCAGCGCCATGAGCAGGATACACGATTACATCATTGGGCAATACCATCACTTTTGTCCTCAAAGAATCAAACAACATACCTGCCAATTCTTCTTGTGTCATGTGTGCAGCTTTCTGAGCTAAATCTGGACGGCCTACATCTCCAATAAAAAGAGTATCCCCAGAAAACAAGGCAACGGGGTTTCCTGATTCATCATTTAACAAAAAACAACTCGATTCCATTGTATGCCCCGGTGTATGCAATAATTTAAATGAAACTTTTCCTACCTTAAATTCTTCTCCATCTACACCAATATGCGACGGAAAATTAGTGACTGCTGTTGGTCCAAATACAATAGACGCGCCGGTTTCCTTTGCCAAATCTATATGGCCAGAAACAAAATCTGCATGAAAATGTGTTTCAAAAACGTACTTGATGGTTGCATTGTCTTTAGCCGCTTTTTCAACATAAGGTGAAATCTCTCTCAAAGGATCTATAATCACTGCCTCTCCTTCACTTTCAATGTAATAAGCTCCCTGTGCTAGACAACCGGTATAAATCTGTTCAATTTTCATAATATTACTTTTTTATTTTTTTAATTAGATATATAATTCTTTAAGGATAATGTAAACGCCCAAAACCAAGACAAACCAACCGAATGATTTTTTCAAAACTGTTCCATCAATTTTCTTAGAAAAATAGTTACCTGCAAAAATACCAATAATAGCAAGTCCTGTAACCTTCGATAAAAGGACCCAATCTACTGTTGTATTGTGGGATAAATCACCTAGAAATCCTATCAACGATTTAGCTGCAATGATTACCAAAGATGTGCCTACAGCCTGTTTCATGGGTAGCTTGCTAAGCAATACCAATGCTGGTATGATTAAAAATCCGCCGCCTGCTCCTACAATTCCTGTAAGCAACCCTACTACCAATCCCTCTATCATGATGAGTGGATAATTAAACACTTGTTTAATATTGTCGTCGGTTTCCTTTTTATTGTTTACTATCATGCTGTATGATGCAAAAACCATCAAAACGGCAAAGAGTAACATGAATAAAATTGGCTTAGTAAGTTCGAAACCTGCAATCGTAGCTATATTGTCAGGAATCGCTGGAACGATGATTCTTCTGGTGAAATAAACTGAAGCAATTGATGGAATTCCAAATACAATAGCTGTCTTCATGTTTACCAAACCTTCTTTGTACTTAGGGATTGCACCCACTAAACTGGTAGATCCTACAATAAAGAGAGAGTATGCTGTTGCCATAACGGGTTCAACAGAAAACAAGTAAACCAACACTGGTACAGTTAAAACTGAACCGCCACCACCAATTAACCCGAGCGATAAGCCAATAAAAAGAGATGCAACGTATCCGTATATTTCCATTATTATTTATATGAATACAAAGATTGCTTTTAACTCAATAACATATGGTGACTTATATCACAAATTAGGAAAATTATTGAAAACAAACAGGTTGATAAAATATTACTTCAACCAATTGATGCTATTCCTTTCCATTAAAATAAAACCATTGGCTTCCATCTTTTTGAGTAAACGTGATATCACCTCTCGGGAAGAATTTAAGTCTTGAGCTATTTGTTGATGTGTGAGCACCAATTTATTTCCAAAGGCAGAGGCTTGCCTTCTTAAATACCAAATTAAACGTTCATCCATGTTTTTAAATGCAATTTGATCTACTACACTTAGTAATTCTTCAAAACGTGTTCTGTATGTTTCAATTACAAAATGATACCACGTTGGATGATTTTTCATCAATGTATCCATGTATTGAATTGGAATCATAATTACCGAAGTCTCTTCAGACGCCACTGCTGCAATTGTGCTTGACTGGCTTCTTGCCATACACAACATACTCAAGGCACAGGCATCTCCTGTTTCAAGATAATACATAAAAAACTCCTCTCCATCTTCTCCTTCTCTAAAGAGTTTAATCCTTCCGCTCACTATAAGCATTGCATATTTAAAAAATTGCCCAGGCTTCATCAACACATCACCTACATGAAATATTTTACATTCACCTTGTTCATGGATAAAATTGGCAAGTGTTTCATCAAACAATGGGAATCGCTGAATTATTTCTGGAACAGATACTGATGTCATTTTTAAAAGTTAAATTCTAATAAAGCGATTATCGTCCCATATACACCATCAAAATCTGAACATCACTTGGATTAATTCCTGAGATACGTGATGCTTGTCCAAGCGTGCGCGGCTGAATCTTCTTAAACTTTTCTTTTGCCTCAGCACTGATTGATTGAACCTTTGAGAAATCAAATGATGCTGGTATTTCAAGGCCTTCTAATTGTGCCATTTTTGTGACCATTTCTTTCTCTTTGTCTAGATATACCGCGTATTTCATCTGAATTTCAGCTTGCTCTAATTCCAATGAGTTATACGAAGCAAACTCCTCCTTTAACGAAGGCACACTTTGGATGATATCTTTTGCCCCTATTCCAGGCCTTAATATAATCTGACCTAATTTTTGCTTCTGTGTCAATGCCGCAGAACCAGCTGATTCAAAATATGCATTTATAGAGGATGGCTCAATGGATGTATCATTAAACTTTTTTACAATTGCATCAACATTGTCCTTCTTGACTTTAACTGCTTGATACCTTTCTTCTGAGGCTAATCCCATTTTATAACCCAACTCCGTTAACCTTATATCAGCATTGTCTTGCCTCAACAAGGTCCTAAACTCAGCCCTAGAAGTAAACATTCGATACGGCTCCTCCGTACCTTTCGTTATTAAATCATCTATCAAAACACCGATGTACGCCTCACTCCGCTGCAAAATAAATGGCTCCTTTTCATGTGCCTTGTTATGGGCATTGATTCCCGCCATAATACCCTGGCATGCAGCTTCTTCATAACCAGTAGTACCATTGATCTGTCCTGCAAAAAATAAACCACTAAACAACTTGGTTTCCAAAGAATAATGTAGCTGATGTGGTGGAAAATAATCATATTCAATGGCATACCCAGGCCTAAACATGCGCACATTTTCAAAACCTGGTATTTTAATCAACGATTTATATTGAACATCTTCTGGCAATGAAGTTGAAAAACCATTCAAATATATTTCAACAGTGTTGAAACCCTCTGGCTCTACAAACAATTGATGCCTATCTCTATCGGCAAACCTATTAATTTTGTCTTCAATGCTTGGACAATAACGAGGTCCAGTTCCTTCAATACGGCCAGTAAACATTGGACTTCTATCAAACCCTGTTTTTAAAGAATCGTGAACAGTTTCGTTTGTATATGCAATCCAACAACTGCGTTGCTCTGCTGGTGTAATTCTTTCAACATCTAAAAAAGAAAATCCTACAATCTCATCATCTCCTTTTTGCTCATCCATCTTACTATAATCCAAACTCCTGCCATCCAAACGAGGTGGCGTACCTGTTTTCAATCGATCACTTTCTAAACCCAAAGACACCAACTGCTCCGTAATGCCTGTAGCCGATTTCTCTGCCATCCGGCCACCCCCAAATGTCTTCTCCCCTATGTGTATAATGCCATTCAAGAATGTACCATTGGTAAGCACTACAGATTTCGCCCTAATCTCATTTCCCATCCCAGTAATAACACCCTGACACCTTCCGTCTTTTATCAACAAACCATTAACCGTGTCTTGGTAAAAAGACAAATTAGTTGTTCCCTCCAACATCTCTCTCCATTTCTGAGAAAAAAGCATACGGTCGCTCTGGGCGCGTGGACTCCACATTGCCGGCCCCTTTGATCGATTTAACATCCTAAACTGGATCATAGATTGATCCGTAACTATACCAGAATACCCCCCAAGTGCATCAACCTCTCTAACAATTTGACCCTTAGCAATACCACCCATGGCAGGATTACAACTCATCTGTGCGATTGTTTGCAGATTCATCGTCACTAACAATACCTTACTGCCCATATTTGCAGCAGCCGCAGCAGCCTCACAGCCAGCATGACCAGCCCCTACAACAATAACATCATAAATTGGAAACATAGCGCTAAGTTACGATGGAAATAGAATATTCAAAAGGGTTATAAGAAATGTAAAGCATTTATACAAGAGAAGAAAAAGCCAATTCGACATGTTTCACGTGAAACATTCTCAAACTGAACAATGACCACAATAAAAGGGTACCAAAAATATGTTTCACGTGAAACATTGCCGTGTATAATAACAAAGGTGTCAGATTAAATTATATAAAATTAATAATAAGTGATAGGGAAATGATGCTGATTGCATTGACGCAGTAATTATACTATAGGTGAATTAATTTTTTGATAACAGGTAACATGTTTCACGTGAAACATTGTGAAAAATCAAATCGAAAAATAATGAGCAAGCAATAAATCTTCCATTTCTTTCATTTTTAAGCTTTCTGTAGGTGTTTTGTCTTTGTATCCAAGTAAATGCAACAAACCGTGAAAGACTACTCGGTGGAGTTCTTTATTATAAAGCTGATGATGAATTCTAGCATTGTCCTTTACCCTTTCAGTACTTATGTATAATTCACCCTGTATTGGGTCAGCAATTGAGTCACTTAAATCAAAAGTGATGATATCTGTATAATAGTCATGAGCTAAAAAACCATTATTAATGCTAAGAATGTATTCATCATCACAAAAAATTATATTTAAAGATAAGATGGGTCTATTGTAGGCAACCGCGGTTTTAATTAAAAACAGCTTAAGCTGTTTTCTGTTCTTGAGTATCGATAAGTCTGAAGTATTAAATAGATTTATTTGAGCCATATATATTGATAAAAATACAAATAATCCAATCAAGGGGATTAGTTTTGCATACCTAAATTAAATGTATGGAGCAGAAATTATCAGAACTTGGCGTTGGACAACCAGCAGTAATCATTTCATTAGGAGATGATGAACTACTGCTAAAAATGATGGAAATGGGGTTTTTACCGGGTGAAGATATAATTATAGAACAAGTTGCTCCACATGGAGACCCAATATCGGTCATGATTGCAGGATATCAAGTAAGTTTAAGGATAAACGAAGCTGATTCTATAATTGTAAAAAGAAAATAGAATATACACAACGAGTATGAATATTGGACTATATTTTGGATCGTTTAACCCAATACACAATGGACATTTAGTGATAGCAAGTTATATTAAACAATATACCACATTGAATCAAGTGTGGATGGTTGTTACACCACAAAACCCATTAAAGAAAAACAATACATTGCTTAATGAATATCAAAGACTAGAATTAGTTCGGTTGTCAATAGAAGGTGAAAACAACATAAAAGTAACTGATATAGAATTTAACCTGCCTAAACCATCATATACAATAAACACCCTAACATATTTAAAAGAGAAATACCCACAACATACATTTAGCCTCATAATGGGAAGTGATAGCTTAAGAAACATTGACAAATGGAAAAATGGCAGTTTCAT
>CANLED010000005.1 GCA_947489175.1 Chitinophagaceae bacterium
ATAACTATTCCCCAAGATTTACGGTCTGATTTTTATTTTTTGAATTGTTTTATAAAAGGTGTTGAATCTCATGTGAAGCTTCAACCTTTGGCCGTAGTTCATCCACAATATCCACCACTGCCTTGTGTTTCGGAAGACTCAACACCGGAAACAGATTTAAAAATAAAGCAGAATTTGAATATTAGTTCCGATAGGTTGAATTATTCAACACGAAGTTTTGTTGAAATTTCACTAGGTGATGTAACGCGCTTTTCAAGTCTTTCAGTTGACGTTATTCGTGATGATTTTATTTCAAAATATGCAGACAGTATAATTCGATTGAAAAAAGTGATTTTGCATCATCTAGCCAAGGGTGATTTAGATGATGAAGGGCATAATGTAACATTAAAAGTGTTGTCGGCATCAACTGGTGAAGCACAAAAAAATGTTTTGGTTAATGCGTATATCATTGGTGGACGTGCAAAAATATCAACAGGAGTATCAAATGAAAAAGGGGAGGTAAAATTTATATTTCCTCCTGTTTATGATGACTCAAAAATTGTTTTTTCTGTTGCTGATCAGCAAGAAAAGTTGTATAAACTAGAAATGGAAGAGGAATTTGAAAATACGACTGCCATTGCGTTTCCTTGTATGCAATTAAATGAAAGTTTGAGAAGTGATTTGGAAGCAAGGATGCTGGCAAGAAATGTGTCACATGGTTTTTATACGGATAGCACAAGTGTATATTCGCCAGCTGATTTAGATACAACTGATTTTTATGGAAAACCAGATGCTCGTTATATGCTAGACGATTATGTGAGGTTCCCAGACATGAAAGAAATTTTATTAGAATTTGTACCTGAGGTTAGGGTGAAAAATCCGGAGGGAGATAATCCAAGCATACAAGTTTTGAACGATCCATACAAAGCATACTTTACACAAAATACCCTTGTTTTGTTAGATGGTGTTGCCATAAAAAATGTGAAAGAATTATTTGCAATGGACCCACTATTATTGCGATCAATTGATGTTGTTAGTAGGAAATATTTTCTGGGTGTATTGCAGTTCAATGGAATAGTACAGTACAAATCCTATAAAAAAGATTTGGCAGGATTTTCACTAAACGCCAATGAAGTGATCTATCCTTTCACAGGGCTTCAAAGGATTTCAAGGCCATTGTTTACTGAGTATACAGTTAAGTCTAATAAGAGGTTGCCAGATTTCAGAAATTTGCTATTTAGGGATTTAAATTTGATTTCTAAAAAAAGTATAAGTACCAATTTTGGTTTTTATAGCACTGACGCAACTGGAAATTTTAAGGTTGTTGTGAGGGGTGTTGATAAAAGTGGAAAAAAAGTATATGGAGAAAAAATTATTTCCATAAAGTAGCAGTAGGTTATTTCATTTAAGCAAATATGCCAATAAAATACAGCGAATGGTATCTTTATTTTTGTTTTTATCTTCTATTTAATTGAATTTTATTTTCTTGATTATGAGAAAATATACAAGCTTCCTTTTTTTTGTTTTTCTATTTGCTTTTTTGTCTTCTTCTCTTGCACAGAAAAGACCCAATGTTATTTTTATTTTGGCAGATGATTTGGGGTATGGTGATATAAGCTATTTAAATCCAGCATCTAAAATACAAACACCGCATATTGATAAAATGGCTCGTGAGGGTAGAACCTTTACGGATGCTCATTCTCCTGCATCTTTATGCACACCTACGAGGTATGGTATTTTGACAGGAAGATATGGTTGGCGATCATCCTTAAAGAAAGGAGTGCTAAAACATTATGATCCACCCTTGATAGAGGAGGGACGGTATACTGTTGGTAAACTTTTTCAACAGAATGATTATTCAACAGCATGTATTGGCAAGTGGCATTTGGGATGGGATTGGCCTTTAAAAAACAACAGTTATTTCAGAGATTCCTTATACAAAGGAAATGATCGTCCACTCGATCGTTTTAGAATTGAAAAGTTAGTTGACTTTTCAAAAAAAATAGAAAATGGGCCTACTACAAAAGGGTTTGATTATTATTTTGGGGATGATGTACCCAATTATCCGCCATATTGTTTTTTTGAAAATGATAAGACAGTTGGCATTCCCCAATTGCAGAAACCTGATTCCATGTATGGACATCCGGGCTTCATGATTGACAATTGGCAACTAGAAAATGTAGTACCTGCAATCACAAAAAAAGCTTCAGATTATATCAAAGAAAAAGCCAAAGATAAAAAGCCATTTTTTCTCTATCTCGCATTGACATCCCCACATGTTCCAATTGCTCCTACAGATAAGTTTAAAGGAACTAGTAAAGCTGGGCCTTATGGAGATTTTGTTCAGGAAACTGATTGGGCGGTTTCAGAAATCATCAGGGCTGTTTCGGATGCACAAATTGAAGAAAATACAATTATAATTTTTACGAGCGACAATGGTTCTCCTGGTCAGGATGGTACAGCAATGAGTGGAGTGATGAACTCCGTAATGAAATACAATCACTTCCCAAATCATCCCTTCAGGGGCATGAAAACAGATCTTTGGGAAGGTGGTCATCACGTTCCTTTTATTGTAAAATGGCCTGGAAAAATTAAAGCTAATTCCATCTCTTCTGAAACCATTTGCCACACTGATTTTATAGCGACTTGTGCTGATTTATTGAATGTTACAATTCCAGATAAGGAAGCAGAGGACAGTTACAGCATATTGCCCTTGTTGTTAGGAGAGAAAAGGGAGATGTATGAAAGACCTTTTACTGTGCATCATTCCGGTGAGGGGATTTTTGCGATAAGAAAAGGTGATTGGAAATTAATCATGACTGGAAATTCGGGTGGTGGTCTCATCCCTAGTAGTCCTGAATTGGTTGCCGGTGTTCCCGTCCCTATTCAATTGTACAACATGAATGTAGATTTAGCGGAGCGTAAGAACCTTTATATAGATTATCCAGAAAAGGTTGAGGAACTCAAATTATTGTTATCGAAATCAAAATTAAGTACAGGCGTTAGAATGAAATGACAAACGCTAATTTGAATATAATTTCTCATAATATTCTGTTGCCAGTCTGTTGCTATCAAATTCAGGAATGATGTCTGTCATGCTTCTTTTAACAATTTCTAACCAACTATTGGGATAATCATAATACATAGGAAGAACTTCTTTTTCTAATAAATCATATAAACTAGCAGCATCTAAGTCGTCTTGCAATTCTTCAGAGAGGCTGCTATCACAGGGTTTTACAACGAATGAATTCAATTTGTCTTTTGCAAATTCGGGAAACCAACCATCGGGCAATCCAACATTTACTGAGCCATTCATGGCTGCGGCCATTCCACTTGTTCCTGAGGCTTCATGGTTGATTCGTGGAACATTCAGCCATGCATCTGACCCGCGTTTTAATTTTTTTGACAACATTAATTCATATCCAATAAGAACAGCACAGTTGGAATATGTTTTACTTATTTCAACAATTTTATCAAAAATACCAATTCCTATATAATCCATTGGATAAGGTTTTCCCGCCCAGATTATTTGTATTGGTCTTTCAGCATTTGTAACAAATTGATGAAATCGGTCCATATCGTGAAAGAATAAATCTGCTCTTTTGTAACCTGCGAATCGCTTGGCAAATACAAGCGTGAATATTTCTGGTTTGTATATTTCACCACATTGGTCTGCAACGATTTCAAAGAGACTGTGTTTTCTTTGTTTTTTTATTTCAGTGAGTTTTAAATCATCTTTTTCATTTAATGCCTTATACATCTCTTCGTCATGCCAATAATTGAAATTTTGCGCATTTGTAATTGTTTTTATTTCACATATTCCCCCGTGTTTTGTCCAAACACTGCACAGTGTATTCTGGTGCATTTTAGAAACTGCATTAGCACATCCAGCCAATCGTAATGCTGTTAATGTATGGTCTAATTCTTCATCTTTTATTTGGGTGATGGCCCTTACTTCAGTAAGTGGCAGACCACAAAAAAATCCCAATTTTTCTAACAAGGTCATCCTTGTTTTTTGGTTTCCAGCTTCTTCTGGAGTATGGTTGGTAAACACAAGTTGATTTTTCAGCTTGTTTAAGCTCTTGTGTTTGCTATACAAGTAAAATGCCAATGGTAATGCATGTGATTCATTTAGGTGAAAAATTTCAGGTTCCCAATTTAGCAATTCCAACAACTTTGAACCACCTTGTCCAAGTAAAATAGCTGCAGCAATTTTTGCCTCTGGATTTGCATCATAAAGTTTGTGTGATATTGTTTCTGCGAGATAATCATTTTCAGGAAGATCAGTGCTTAAAAAAAATATGGGAGCTGTTTGAAATGTTTCTGGTGATAAGTATAAAGCTGTTACATAAACATCATGTCCCGAAACTGAAATCTTGAATTTGATGTCCGTTTTTTTTAAAAATCCATACACTTTTTCTTGAAACAGCACATCCATTTTTTGGTCTTGCTTTCTTACTTGATCATAGTAACCATATTTCCACAAGATGCCAATGCCTACCATGTTTTGCTTGAGTTCATAAGCACTTTTCATGTGTGACCCTGCTAAAAATCCTAGTCCACCTGCATAGGTTTTTAACGATTGTGAAATTCCAAATTCCATGCAGAAGTAGGCTACTTTTTTTTCAAACTCAGGGTTTACAGTATATGGGTATGTAAATGTGAAACTCATTTTATGTATTTAAGCAGGCATTTGTTTTTTATGATATCAATATTTGTTCTTCGTTTTCAATGGCTAGATTAACTTCTTCGCTTGATCTTTTTCCCATAATGGCTTCGAGGTCTTCTTTGAAGATTACTTCCTTTTGAAGAAGCAATTCAGCTACTTTGATTAATGAATTTTTATTTGATGTCAAGATTTCTATTGCTTGTTTATAAACATCTCCAATGAGTTTTCTTACTTCCTGATCTATCATATTCCCAGTTTCTTCACCATAGGGTTTCTGAATTCCTGCATCGCGTTGACCTGTTGAATCATAAAAGCTGATGTTTCCAATTTTGTCATTGAATCCATAAATTGCAACCATCATATAGGCTTCTTTGGTAACTTTTTCTAGGTCGTCTAATGCGCCTGATGAGATGTCGCCAAAGGTGATTTCTTCTGAAGCCCTGCCTCCAAGTGTTGCGCAGAGATATTCCTTGAAGGCCGACGCGCTTCTCAGCTGTTTTTCTTCAGGGAGGTACCATGCAGCTCCTAGTGACTTCCCCCTGGGGATTATGGAGACTTTAATTAGAGGGTCCACTTTTTTAAGCAGCCAACTTATCACAGCATGACCAGCTTCGTGGTATGCAATGATTTTTTTCTCTTCGGGTGATATTATTTTGCTCTTCTTTTCTAGTCCCGCCACTGTTCTATCAATGGCATCTAAAAAATCTTGTCTTCCTACTTTATCATTTTTTTTTCTTGCTGCAATGAGCGCAGATTCGTTGCAGATATTGGCAATGTCGGCCCCTGAAAATCCGGGTGTTTGAGCCGCTAGAAATTTAACATCAAGCGTTTCATCTTTTACAAGCGGTTTGATGTGAACATTAAAAATCTCTTCTCTTTCTTTCAAATTCGGCAGTTCCAAATAGATGTGCCTATCGAATCTTCCTGGTCGCAATAACGCAGCGTCTAGCATGTCTGCTCTGTTTGTTGCTGCAAGAACAATTACGCCACTGTTGGTGCCGAACCCATCCATTTCGGTTAAAAGTTGGTTAAGCGTACTTTCCCTTTCATCGTTCGCACCTGTTAAAAACGCACCCTTTCCCCTCGATCTTCCAATGGCATCAATTTCATCAATAAAAATGATGCACGGCGCTTTCTCTTTTGCGCGTTTAAAAAGGTCTCTTACCCGAGAAGCACCAACACCTACAAACATTTCAACAAATTCTGATCCTGAGATAGAAAAGAAGGGAACCTGCGCCTCACCGGCTACAGCTTTGGCTAGCAGCGTCTTTCCTGTACCTGGTGGACCAACAAGAATAACACCTTTGGGAATTTTGGCCCCAAGTTTCGTGAATTGTTCTGGATTTTTTAGAAAATCTATGATTTCTCTCACCTCCATTTCTGCTTCCTCTAAACCCGCTACATCCTCGAAGTTGATGGTGCTTTTTTCTCTCTCAACCAAGGTGGCATTGGATTTGCCGAAGTTGAACATTGGGTTTCCTCCTCCACCAATTCCACCTCGCTGCGATCTGTTTATGATAAAATTCCACACAAAAAACATCAGCAAAAGCGGTAGAAACCACCCCATGATATTTAAAATCCAATTTGAACTTTTTGAATAAGTGATTTTTACTTTTTCTTGTGGCGAAAAATTTGCTTGGGCAAGGTCAATTTTTTTTTCAAAAGATTCTATCGAGCCTATGCTGAATGAATAGTGCGGCCCCTCTGTTGGTTTATCGCCTTTTTTTTGTGTAAAGACTTCTTTGAAAGCAGGATTATTAGCAAGGGATGATTTGATATAAACTTCTGCTTTTTCATTGTTGATAACATTTATTTTATCAACTGATTTTGTTGATAAAATATCATTTTCGAATTGCTGCCACGTTATTTCTTTTGATGTTTTATTTTGTAAAAGAGTAGATGTAAGCAATATTAGAATAAACAACACAAGGTAGATCCAATAAAATTTTGCACCGCTTTTTGTTGGAAGTGCTTTTTCCGAATTAGATTTTTCTGGATCATTTGTTGGTTGAATCATTAAGTTGAATTTTATGTATTTTATTTTTTGACCATTAACATGTAGCACTTGTTATTGTCATTAAAGTAAAAAAAATAGAACTACATATATGCCAATGAAGCTGATTAAATGATTCAAAAAATACTACTTAGTATTATTTGTTCTTTTTATTTTATTTTATTTTTTTAATTTATTCGTCATCTGATGATTTGATTTAAATCATTGAATTTTTTTTTCTTTTGTTTCAATTTTGATCTAAATCTATCATATAAACATAATTATTTATGGAAACCACCATGTTGAAAGATGCACTTACTGTAATTCAAGAAAGGAAAAGTGTAAGAAACTATACGGGAGAATCTGTATCCAAAAAAGACATTGAAAAAATTTTACATGCTGCCATGGCAGCGCCTGCTGCTGTTCATTTAACTCCATGGAAGTATGTAGTGGTATCCGAGAAAGTAATGCTCAAAAAATTGAGTGCCCATTTGCCACATGCAAAAATGCTTCAACATGCTGGAACAGGAATTGTTGTATGTGTTTCACCTGCTGAGGCAGCTTCTCAAAGTGAAATTTATGCAATTTTAGATGGAGCTTGTGCAAGCGAGAACATTTTGCTAGCCGCAGAGGCGTTGGGATTAGGAGCAGTATGGACAGCCTTGTATCCCAACAAGGAATTAATGAATTTTGTTAGAAACGAATTGGATATTCCTCAAAACGTGATTCCTCTGAATTTGATTCCTATCGGATATCCAACTGGTGAGGATAAACCTCAGAAAAAATACGATGCAAAAAACATACACTGGGATGTGTGGTGATTGAAATGAATAAAAGAGTAAGAATACGTTTGATTCTTGTTCTTTTATTCATTTTCTTGATTTAGTTTGTTAAGAATGCAACAGTATTGGAGCTTTAGCATCCAAGTTTATTTCCTTTTCAGCAAGCATCGAAAGACGTTCATCAATTTGTTTTTCATTTACCTCTGCATCATGAAATATTTCACCATATTTTTTGTTGTCTAACGCCTTAGAAAATGCAGCAGATGTGCCGTATGTGCTGATTTTAAAATGGTTGATGATTTGTACTGCTGCTAATAATGCAGCATCTTGAATTTGAGCATCTGTGCCTCTTTTTATTTTCTCCTCTGTTTCTTCTATCAGTGCTTGCATTATGCGATTTGTAATTGTTACTGAATTTATTTTTTCATCCAAAAAAAAATTCTCCAATTTTATTGTATTTTCTTCAACAAATTCAAGATATTTATTGAGTATGCTTTTTAATTTTAAAGAACTTGACTTTTTAATCCATTCCGGCAACACATTTTTTAATTGTACTTCCGCACAAAGATATCTACGCGCATCATAGTCGAGCAGATCATGGAGTGATGTAATCGTTTCATTGTTGTTTGACATAAGGTATTATTTTTTATGCCTCAAATTTATTAGTTGCTGAGTTATAAATTAATGACCACCATCACGTAGGATTTTGATTTCAATCAACTCGAAATATGGCAGAAAGTTTTTAGGCTCAGTAGGTAAGATGCTCAGTAGGTCCCCGGGCAATTACTGATGAGCTATTAGATACTATTGCCAAAAGTTTCCATCTCCTTATGCAACATTTTGATGAACAAGCAGTACATAATCGGAATCTATGATTGAACTTTTCAATGGGGTTAATCCATCTGCAATTCAAATAATAGATTGATTAATTGATATACAATATCAAAAAACAAAGAAAAAAATTATATATGAAACATGGTGACGCAACTTTTAGTGGATGTACGTAAATAAAATAAAAACCATTTTTATAGACACGATCTCGTTACCCAATGAGTAAATGGAATTGTTTTGAGAATAGTTTACCAAAGGAGAAAACGTATAATATGTAATTACAATCATTGTCTGATATATGTCTTTCTTAATTAGATACAAAAAGTCAATAATAATTGATTCAATAAGCAGTAAATTTTACAATGAATTATAATGATTATTAACAATCACCACTCTTCGATTTGTCTATGAATGATCGGTATAAATATTTTATTACTATAACCATAATTGTTGGTTTTGTTTCGTCATGTAAAACAATAGAGAAATCCGCTATGCATGGTTTAATCAGCGGAAATTATACGATGAAAGATGAAGGTAAAATTGATAAACAAGTTTATTTAGAAGTTACCAATGAGTATATTGATGTTTACGATTACATAAAAAATCGTCCCAATAAGAAATCGATGTTGTCAATTCCGTTAGTACCTATAGACAGTTTTATCTTTAAGGATATGATTTTTAAGAAGGAAAGTCTTGATATTGATATCACATCAATTCTTTTAAAATATCGTACATCGGTTGGTGGATTACCGGCACAGCTAAATACGGATTTAAATATTGCTTTATATGTTGGTTGGAGACATGATAATTACCGTATAATTAGTAAAAAGGACGAATTGGAAAAGAATCATCAAAAAATTAGCAACATGGGATATGATTTTGGTTTCTTTTTTGGTCCAGGCACTACAACTGTCAATCCCTCTACCACCAATAATAGGCAGGTTTATGATTATAGTGGAATGATCATTCAGGCAGGTTTTGCTGGGTTTTTAGAATCAAACGTGGCTAGTTTTGGACTGTCAATAGGGTATGATTATCTCCTAAATTCAGACCGAAAATTATGGATATATCGAAATAAACCCTGGGTGGGTTTTATTGTGGGCATTGCTTTAAACTAGGTAAGTATTCAAGAAATTTGAACAAAATATGCTTGAAAATAAGTGAATGATAGTTTTCTAGACTCCACATAAAATGCTGAGTTTGGATCATTCAATTCAGTTTTTTTCCTGTTGTTGTTTTTAGTTTCAACTCAAAATCCCTTTGATTATTTCTCCATGAACATCTGTAAGCCTGAATCTTCTTCCTTGAAATTTATAGATCAATTGTTCATGATCAATCCCCATTAAGTGTAAAAGTGTTGCCTGAAAATCGTGCACATGGACAGGATCCTTGATGATGTTGTAACTGAAATCATCTGTTTGTCCATAACTGATGCCTGGTTTTACACCCGCTCCCGCCATCCACATGCTGAAACACCTTGGATGATGGTCTCTTCCATAGGAATCCTTTGATAATTTTCCTTGTGAATAAACAGTTCTGCCAAATTCCCCTCCCCATACCACCAAAGTATCTTCCAGCATTCCTCTTCTCTTCAAATCTGCAACAAGGGCAGCGGATGCCCTGTCTGTCTGCTTGCACTGTTGCGCCATGCTCTTGGGCAATCCTCCGTGATGGTCCCATCCTTGGTGATACAACTGCACAAACCGAACGTCTTTCTCCAGCAATTTTCTTGCCAACAGACAGTTCGCAGCAAAGCTTCCCTTGTCTCTGCTGTCTGGTCCATAGAGGTCAAAAATTTCATTTGTTTCTTCTGATGTATCTAACACCTCAGGAACGGAGGTTTGCATCCTAAATGCCATCTCATATTGCGAAATACGGGCATTCACCTCTGGGTCTCCCCATGGTTCATTTTGCAATTGGTTGAGTTTTGATAAATATTCCAACATCTCCTTTCTATCTGCACCGTCATACCCTTCGGGATTGTTTAGAAACAAAACAGGATCTTTCCCAGATCCAAACTGAACTCCTTGGTGTTCTGATGGCAAAAATCCATTTCCCCATAACCTTGCATACAAGGGCTGGTCTTTGGATGCGTTTTTTGATACCAACACGATGAATGATGGTAGGTTTTTGTTTTCTGAACCCAATCCATAACTCAGCCAAGAACCTATTGATGGCCTTCCTGGTAGTTGATGTCCTGTTTGAAAAAAAGTAATGGCAGGATCATGATTGATTTGCTCTGTATACATCGATTTGATAATGCAAAGCTCGTCTACAACCTGTGATGTATAAGGCAACAATTCGCTGACCCAAGTATTGTTTTTTCCGTGTTGATTGAATGAATACGCCGATGGCACAACTGGCAAAGCTGCTTGGTTTGCACTCATGCCTGTAAGTCGTTGGCCCTTGCGGACAGAATCCGGAAGGTCTTTGCCATACAAATCCTTCAATTTGGGTTTGTAATCAAATGTTTCAAACTGCGATGGCCCACCACTCATGAACAAATACACAACTCTTTTGGCTTTAGGCGCAATACTTGGCAATGCGGCCATGATGGTTTCTTCTGCACTTCTTCCGTAAGATGCGGTTGTACCAATCAAATTTTGCAAGGCAATTGCCCCCAGCCCCATGGCTGTTTTGTTCAGAAAATTTCTTCGGTCCAGGCTTTTATGCATCTTCTCCAAATCTGGATGATTCAACCTGAATTCTTTTTTATGGTGTTCAGACATCGTTTTATCGTTTTGTTATTGTTGCATCTGAATTCAATATCGTGCTAGCCACCACTGCATTTGCTGCTATCAGCGGCATGTCTTGTGTTTTTTTAACAACATACATCCCTGCATTGATCCATCCTTTTGTTTTTTCAGGTGATTGCCTGAATTTATCCAATTCAACATCTCGTAACTTTTTTAATAGCGATACCTGCGTTGCTGTTGGATAAATGCCAGTTAGTTTTCTGTATGCGTCGCGTATCGATTTATCCATGTCTTTTTCGTGTGACATAGTTTCACCCATCACTTTTGCGGCTTCTAAAAATCCAGGATCATTCAATGTAACCAACGCTTGAATTGGTGTATTGGTCTTTTGCCTGCGCACCAAACATGAACTTCTTGATGAAGCATCAAAGATGCTTAAAGTAGGGTTTGGTACAGATCTTTTTACAATGACATACAGGCTTCTTCGATAAACTTCATCTGTTGTGTCTTGCTTGTAGGTAGCACTGTTGATTTCCCAGAGTCCTGCTGGTTGGTATGGCTTAACGCTCTTGCCTCCAATCTTTCTGTTGATCAATCCTGATGCAACCAAGGCATTGTCTCTGATCATTTCTGCTGAAAGTCGGTTGGCTGGACCCCGCGCTAGCAGCCTGTTTTCAGGGTCTAGTTCCCTCATGGAAGCCGATGCGTATGAGTCTTGTCTGTAAGTGGCAGACATCACAATCATCTTGTTTAATTTTTTTAAATCCCAGCCTGTTTCGCGAAAGTTGACTGCTAACCAATCTAGCAATGCTGGATTGGAAGGCATCTCACCTTGATTGCCAAAATCTTCAGCTGTTTTTACCAACCCTGTTCCAAAAAATACCTGCCACATTCTGTTTACCGCTACGCGGGATGTTAAGGGATGTTCATCATGCGTTAGCCACTGCGCCAATCCCCAACGGTTTTTGGGAAGGTTAGTTTTAAATGCCAAAACCGCTGATGGTGTATTGGGAAACACTTCCATGCCTGGAGCATTGTATTGTCCTCGCAAGAACATGGTGGATTTCTTTGGCTTTGCCATTTCCTGCATCACCATGATTTCTGGAATTTTTTCAGTTGAATCAGATAGCTCCGTTCTGAATTTCGCGAGCTGATTTTTTTCTTTTTTAATTAACGTATCTTCTTCAGTGAGATAGTAATCTTTCAGGATCTTTTTTTCAGCTTCGTTTAAATCTCCAGCTGCTTTTTTCGCAATAGTTGTCCAGCTGGTTTTATTAGCCAACACATTGATTTCAAACGGGGTTAACTCCCGGTTATAAATGGTAATGTCATCTACCTTTCCTCCTTTGAATCCTACACCACGCCACCAGCCGCCTATTTGAAGGGCTGGTTCTTTTTTAGAATGGAATATGATGTCTTTATACAATTGATCCATTACAGTTTCCATCGCTAATTCATTGCCATCTACATAAAACTTGAATCCTTTTGCTTGTGACGAACCATCATAACCCATGCTTAGGTGCATCCATTTGCCTCTCGGCACCGTCATACCAGAAATCTTTATGATGGCATTTGAGGGTGCAGTATGTGCCATCGTCATTTCAAATTTGTTGTTCTTGACAGACAAATTGAAACCTTTGAAGTTGTAAAGCCTTTCTGCATCACTTTTGTGAAAAATGACTCCCTCTTTGAATTCCTTAGGAATGTTTACCCACATCCCTATGTTAAAAGGTTCCGATTTTCTAAACACCCCAACATCTTTTAGGTCTAAATAAACATCTCCATCTAAATGCAAAACTGCGCCTCCCCTTGAATCTTCAAAAACGGGCTTGTCGCCTGAAATCCCTGACTCATGTTTCATTTCTGCAACTTGTTTTGGGTTCACAGCATTAACCAAGTCTTTTTCCAGCTGATAAAACCCTTGAAGTCCTTTTTGAGGTATCACTTGGGTTGATAATGCTTTATAAGAACCATTAATCAACCACTCTTCAAAGCCGAGGTTGCTGTTTGAGATTGTTTTTCCCAATACTTCTTCTTGGTCTTTGATTTTTGTTTTTATAAATGTGATAATCTCCTCTTTTTCTTTGCTAGGCAACATGAGTGTTGGTGTTGGCGGGTCATCATTCCAAGAAATTTGTCCAGCCTCCGCCACGTTGTTAAAAAAGCTGAACATCTCGTAATAATTTTTCTGGGAGATGGGGTCGTATTTATGGTCATGACACCTCGCACATCCAATAGAAAGCGCCATGAAGG
The DNA here is from genome assembly GCA_947489175.1 of Chitinophagaceae bacterium. GTDB lineage: Bacteria > Bacteroidota > Bacteroidia > Chitinophagales > Chitinophagaceae > Pollutibacter. Next base: position 13,204 of record CANLED010000005.1, read on the forward strand.
CTTCTCCAAGGGTATTTGTTCTGTCCATCACATACTCAGCTTGAAACTCTTCTTCAACAATACCGCCTTCCATATTTTGAGGATGGTTCCTGTTAAAAGCAGTTGCTATCAGCATATCCCTGGTGGGATTGGGCATCAAATCTCCTGCCAATTGCTGGTGAATAAATGTGTTGTACGGCATGTTGTTGTTGAAGGCATTGATTACCCAATCGCGGTAAGGCGACATATCTCGAAGCCTATCAACAGTATATCCATGAGAATCTGCAAACCGTGCTAGGTCTAACCAATCACTGGCCATTTTTTCTCCGTAGTGCCTGGATTTCAGTAGCCTGTCAACTTGTTTCTCGTAAGCGTTTTTGCTGCTGTCTCCCATGAATTCGTCAATCTCTTCCAAGGTAGGAGGGAGTCCGGTTAAATCTAGGGATACCCTGCGAAGTAACAATTCTTTTGGGGCTTCTTTTGAAGGTGATAGGTTTTGTTGAGCCAAGGTAGAAAAGACAAAATTATCAATTTCATTCGCTGCTTTCATGGAAGCAGGCAACTGTGGAATTGGCCTTTTTACTGGTTTTACAAATGCCCAATGAGGTTGGTATTCAGCACCTTCTTCAATCCATTTAACAAGGAATGCCTTTTCTTTTGGCGACAAGCTGAGATGCGATTGAGGGGTTGGCATTTGGAAGTCTGGGTCGGCTGACAAAATCCGAAAAAACATTTCACTTTTGGCCAAATTCCTGGGTGTAATGGCTACTTTTTTTGGGTTTTCTGGGAGAGGAGCGTAAGCAGCAGTTGATTGGTCAAGGCGAAGTCCTGCCTTTTGTTTCGCTTTATCTGGACCATGGCAAGCAAAGCATTTATCTGATAATATTGGTTTTATGTGTTGATTGTAGTCTAGTTTGAAGGATATTTTTTTATATTCAACAGCAACTTCAGCTGGTAATTTTGGGGCTGGAGGCTCACTTGGTATCAATACAAAAAGACTTGGAATCAGCGGAATGATATATTTGAGCATCATGATAGTAGCTTATTTTTTTGATGTATCAACTTTGGTGAATTCAAAACTGCCATTTTCAATTTTTAGAGTTGGCAATGCTTTTTGAAGCTTTTCAATTCCAATATTTGTTGTTTTTGTTTTCCACAAGTAAATTACTTTTAAATTTTTACACAAATGAAGTTTGTTTAGTCCTTTGTCAGTAATGTTTGTTCCATAAACATTCAGTTGTTCAAGAGAAGTGAATTGCGCAATTGCATTCATCCCTTCATCTGTAATTTTACTTTTTTCTATGTGTAGGTTTTTAAGGTTTTTAAAGGAAACAAACTTCTGTAAATCTTCATCTTCAACATCTTGATTTGACAAATTAATGTTGATGATTTGTTCTTTCACGTTTAATAAGGCATTGAAAATCGTTTGATCGATTTGTTTTAAGTTGACAAAATTGATGGACAATCCATTTGATCCTTCCTGAATGGGCAGTACAATCAATCCCAATTTTTGTATTGTTTCAATTGCTGCAGGATCCGCTGCTGGTAAGGGTTTTGTTGAAATATTTTTTTCTTGGGTTGAGAAATTTGAAACATCACCATTTATATCTTCTGGAATTAACACAGGAAGGGTTGAAACAATTGTTTGTATTTCCTTAGTAGTTGGCATGGTGCCTCCAAACGGATTTCCGCTTTTTATCCAATTGTGAATGAGCTGAATTTCTTGAATGGTTGGTTGCCTTTTCCCTTTTGGAGGCATGTGTAAATCATCTCCCAAAGGCAAAATCAAATGAGCATAGAGGGGGCTTTTTTCAGGATTCCCCGTGGTTAAAACTGCACCATTTTTTCCGCCTTTTAGGATGAATTTTTCACTGTCTAAACGAAGCCCGCCTTTCATCTTTATCTTAGAATGACAAGCATAACACTTGCTTTGAAGTATTGGTGAAATTTGATCTCGGTATAAAAAAATTTCTGTTAATGGAGTTAGTGAATCTGAAGTCTTTTGTTTTTTTTCTGTTTCGGGTAATGCCTTTTCAATTAGAATTTCTTTTTCTTTAGGGGCATTATTATTTGATGAAAACAGATAACCTTCGCCGTGTGTAATCGTACCGCCTAAATGTCCCGCAACAGACATTATTCCGCAGGTGATCCAAATCAACAACCGCCTATAAGGAGTAATAAAATACGCAGCAAAACACAAGATACAAGTGGCGATGCCTGTCCACTGATGTTTCATTACCAGGTCTGCATCATATTCACCTGATTGAGCCAATGTATAACCAGCAACACAGGCTGCCAATGAGGATATGGCACTTGCAAGTATGGCATAAGAGAAGGTGAGTTTTAGTAACTCCCTTTTTTCACTCGACAAAAGCGATAAGACAAATACAAAGCATAAGATGCCAATTGGTAAATGAACCAATAATGGGTGTAAATGCCCAATGAATGAAGAAAACCTGGAAATTTCAATATACAATGCAATCACAAACTCCTCAATTTTGTTTGAGGTATAAATTTAACCAATAGCGTGCGTTATTCTTGTTATTTGCAAAATAAATATAAGATGCCGAAAAGGAGAAAACTGATAGATTACAACGTTCTTTTCACTTTGACGAGTTCTATTCTGGTATCTGTAACTGCCAAGGCTTCAAATTCATAATCTCCTATGATGATTTTTTCTTTTTCTTTAGGGATGGTTTCATGGTGATGAATGATAAACCCAGAAAGGGTTTCAGAGCTGTTTAACTCCAAGTTAAGGTGGTATTTTTCATTCAGGTAATCGATTTCAATTCTTCCAGAGAAAATAAATTCGTTTTCATTCTCCACTTTTTCAATGAATTCTTCAACATCATATTCGTCCTTGATTTCACCGAAGATTTCTTCCAAAATATCCTCCATTGTTACAATTCCGGAGGTTCCCCCAAATTCGTCTACCACCCAAGCCATGCTTTTTCTTTCTTTGATGAGGCGATTCATGAGGTCTGTGGCAGACATGCTTTCTGGTACTGCCGGTATTTGCAGTAAAATTGATTGAATATTTGTTGGGTTTTTAAAAAGCGAATGTTGGTGAACGTAACCAAGAATGTTGTCAATGTTTTTTTCGTAAACAACCAGTTTGCTTAAATTGGTTGCTAAAAATTTTTCTTTCAGTATTTCAATTGTTTCATTGATGCTAATGCCTTCAATTTCTTTTCTAGGAACGAGACATTGCCTGATTTTGACATAAGGCAGTATGAGTGCAGCCTCAAATAATTCTTTACTTAGTTCTCTGTTTTCTGATTCTTTTTCAGTTTTATGTTGCAAAAAATGCTGCAATTCTAGTCGGGTAAAATTGTTTTTAGCTTGGCGTACCTTAACACTGATTAAATTTTTCAAAATCCATTGAGATTGAATGATGAAGAAATTAGCTACGGGATAAAACAATTTATAGAAAAAGGTTAGTAATGGCGATAGAAAAAACATCAGTGTATCGCTCTTAGCCCTGAATACAGCACGACAGAAAAAGAAGTAAATCAGAAATGCAGAGGAAGATACGGCTAAATCAAAGATTATGCGGAAGTATAAGAAGTAAGGAATGAATTCAGTTGTTAAATAGCCTTCAATATATTTCCAAAGGGGTGTTAGGAGTTGGTCAATTAACATTCCATAAATGACCACTGAAATTGAAATACCAACAATCATACCGCTGATAAATCGAGAAGGTTCGTCTAAAAAATCAGACAATACAAAAGCGTTTTTGGAACGTTGTTTTTTCTTTAACTCTATGGTTAGCCTATTGAGGGAAACAAAGCCTACTTCTACGCCTGCGAAAAATCCGCCCAGCAGAAAGGCAATAATGATTCCTATTAGTAAAAGAGTTCCCATGAGTACAAATATAAAGTATAACGTGTCAGCCTTTACTGATGAAATTTAATACTGCTGAAATAGTATCTTCTGTTGCTTTTTTTAAATCATCATTTAAAATGATGGTGTCAAAGTTGTTTTTATATCCAATTTCTTCAGTAGCCTTGTTGATGCGTGTTTGTATGTGTTCGTCTGAATCAGTGCCTCGCTTGGTGAGTCGCTCTTTGAGCACTTCAATAGATGGTGGCTCAATGAAAATCGTCAATACATTTTCACCAAATTGTTTTTTCACATTGATCGCACCTTTTACATCCACATCAAGCAAGGGCGTTTTGCCATCCCTCCAAATCCTTTTCATTTCATCAACAGTTGTTCCGTAATACAGGCCGGGATAAACCATTTCCCATTCAACAAACTCATTATGTTCTATTTTATCCTTGAACTCATCTTCATTCAAAAAAACATAATCAACCCCATCTTTTTCACCTGCCCTGATCTTGCGTGTTGTTGCTGATACGCTAAACGACAACAATTCAGGAATTTCTTTTAGTAGTTTCGTTTTTATTGTCGTTTTTCCTGCGCCTGAAGGTGCAGTTAAAATGATGATTTTGCTATTTCCTTCCATTTTTTTACTAAAAATCTATTCTTTTAATCTGGGCTCCAAGTGATAACAATCGTTGATCTATATTTTGATAACCCCTGTCTATTTGTTCAATATTTTGTATGATGCTTTTGCCTTCAGCGCTTAATGCTGCTATGAGCAGGGCAACACCAGCGCGGATATCTGGACTGCTCATGGTGATTCCTCTCAGTGATTGCTCTCTTTCAAGGCCGATTACTGCCGCTCTGTGTGGATCACATAATATAATTCTTGCTCCCATGTCGATTAGTTTGTCAACAAAGAACAACCTGCTTTCAAACATTTTTTGGTGAATCAAAACACTTCCTTTTGCTTGTGTTGCTACTACTAGGAGAATGCTAAGAAGGTCTGGTGTCATACCCGGCCAAGGATGGTCGTAAATGGTTAGCACGGATCCATCTATGAAGTTTTGAACCTCATATATTTTTTGTTCTGGGATGATGATATCATCTCCTTTGAATTCCAATTCTATTCCGAGTTGCTGAAATTTTTGAGGAATCACACCAAGAAAGGGGATTCCTGCATTCTTGATGGTTATGTTGCTCTGGGTCATTGCAGCTAGACCAATAAAAGAACCAACCTCAATCATGTCTGGCAGCATGGTATGCGTAGTTCCTCCAAGTGCTTGAACACCTTCTATTGTGAGGAGGTTAGATTTTATTCCGCTGATTTTTGCTCCCATGCGGTTGAGCATGGCACAAAGTTGTTGAATATATGGTTCACAAGCTGCATTGTAAATTGTTGTGGTTCCTTTTGCCATAACAGCTGCAAAAAGAATGTTTGCTGTTCCTGTAACAGAAGGTTCTTCAAGCAGCAAATCAGTCCCCTTTAATTCATTGGCAGTTAGTCGAAAGAAACCTTCACCTTGAACATATTCAAATTTTACACCCAACTTCTCAAATCCTATGATATGGGTGTCTAATCTCCTTCTGCCAATTTTATCACCTCCGGGCTTCGGGATAAATGCTTTTTTGTAACGGGCTAACAATGGTCCAGCTATCATCACAGAGCCTCGAAGTCCTGAGCTCTTTTTTTGAAAAGCGGGGTCTTCTAATTTTTCAATCAATATATTTTTGGCTTCAAACCGGCATGTATGGCGGTCAATTCTTTCTGTAACTACCCCCAAATCTGATAAAAGATCTATCAAAAGATTGACATCAATAATGTCTGGTATGTTTTGAATGAGCACTGATTCAGGCGTCAGTAATACAGCGCTGATTATTTGCAGGGCTTCGTTTTTAGCACCTTGTGGGGTAATCTCTCCCGATAGCTTGTGGCCACCATAAACTTCAAAAGCTTTCATGAATGATGATTTATTTTGAAGACAAGCTGCTTATTTAAATCTTTTTTTTCCAAATTTTTGTGGTGGTCTATTTTTACCACCGCCACCACCAATACCAGTGTTGCCATTACGATTCCTTTGTTGGAAATTTCCTCCACCTGCTTTACCACGCTTCATGAACCTGTCATCGCGCTCCCTGAATGCTTTTACATACGGTGTATTGGTGAACTCCAATTGTCCCTGTGTGATGGTATTCATCTCACTGCGTATGCTGTCGTCTGGAACAAGTTCCTTGTGCCAAGTATTGTAAGTCAGCTTCATGTAATAAGCAATGGCATGTGCAAATCCAGAGCGTTTTTCTTCATTTTCTTCCGCCAATGCTTTTTGTACAACCAACTCTAGGTGCTTACCCAAGTGTGAATATCTTGGATACCTTTTGGGGTAAGGCAGTGGCGCCGGTCTTGCTCTCAATGACTCTCGTGTAGGGATTGGGTATGGACTTTCTACATCCAATTTAAATTCTGAAATTAAAAATAGATGGTCCCACAATTTATGCCTGTAATCTTCGATGTTTTTCAATTGAGGATTGATAAAACCCATCAGTTCAATTACTGCTTGTGCATTTTTTTGTCTGCGCTCCTTGTCTTCGATAGTAAGCAAATGGTCTACCATTTTCTGCACATGCCTCCCGTACTCCTTCATCTCCAGATGATTGCGCGCTGTATTATATTCCATTATGATTGGTTGATAAACACAAAAATAGTGATTCATAGTTTGTTTCTAAGAATAATTTGTAAAAGAATGCTCTTTTCATAATTTGCATGCATGTGTTTTCATATTGGGATTAATGTTAGTCGCGCCGAACATATCAAATTAAAGGGCAAGAAAAAAAAGCTTAACGATGTACAAATTGCTATTAATCAGCCACTTGTGAGTGGTTTTGATTATCCTCTTTGTCCCGTTTTGAAGCCTTTGAACGGAGGTGAGGATTTTGTTCCTGTGATGATGCATTGGGAGTTTATTCCATCTTACATCAAAAGTGTTGAGGGACTTTTGCATTTCAGGAAAGGAGGGCTAAATCCCAAAACAGGAAGAAAGGATTTCCCCCACAATACACTAAATGCCATAGGCGAAGAGGTTCTCATGAAGCCAACGTACAAAGAAGCTGCATTGAAACGACGATGCTTGGTATTGGTTTCTGGTTTTTATGAGTGGCGTCATTTTACACCGCCAGGTGGCAAGGATACAGCCTATCCCTATTATATCACATTGAAAGATCAGGAGTATTTTTATATGGCAGGCATTTACAATCCGTGGGTTGATGAACAAACGGGAGAAATGGTGGACAGCTTTTCTATTTTAACCACTGCAGCTAATTCATTGATGGAACAGGTACACAACAAAAAAAAGCGGATGCCTGTCATCCTTCCCGAAGATGAAGCCGCTGAATGGATACAAGCCGACTTGCCTGTTCAACGAATTGCTGAATTGGCAAAATATCAAATTGAGTCCAATATGCTACATGCAATTACAATTGCAAAGGACTTTAGACGATCAGATAACCCCACGGAGGGGTGGGATTTTCTAGAGCTACCGGGTTTAGTTTAAAGTTTTTGGTTTAAAGTTTAGAATCCCAACCAAGCTTAGTTTAAAGTTTTAGGTTTAAAGTTTAGAATCCCAACCAAGCTTAGTTTAAAGTTTTAGGTTTAAAGTTTAGAATCCCAACCATGCTTAGTTTAAAGTTTTTAGTTTAAAGTTTAGAATCCCAGCCCATTAAACTTTAAACCTTAAACTAAAAACTCTAAACCCTCACATACATCTTCCTCTTATCCATCCAATACCCAACAGCCCAGCAAATAAACATCAGCGTTAAAGAGTAAAGCAATGCTCCCCAAGGACCAGGTAGTATTTTTTGAAACACTGTTTGATTTACCACTGAGAAATATGTTTGTCCTTTTTCAGTTTTGAACAAGTACAAAAAGATGGCGATGAAATCAGACAAAAGATAGATGAAGAGAGGGTTCTTACCAAAGACCTCGAAAAAATTTGTCCATTTGTTAAACTTCGTTTTGTCCAAAATAAATACCAAGGCACCTATCAACAACAGATCAATTCCGCAGGTATATAAAGTAAATGAGCTAGTCCATATTTTTTTGTTGATGGGGAAAACGTAGTTCCAGAAATAAGCTATGGTTAGCAAAGCTGCTCCTGCTAGTAATATTTTGGTGATGGCCTCATAATCCTTTCCTTTTTTTCTTAGCAATTGCCCTGCATAAAATCCAATTACCACATTTACGACAGAAGGGAAGGTGCTTAGAAATCCTTCTGGGTCAAATGGAACGCCTTCTCCTTTGTACATGTGGTTTTCTCCAATCATGAGTTTATCGACCAATATTTGTAGATTTCCCATCATCGTATAATCACCTCCAATATACATTGCCAACCAATATCCAAGCAAGAAAACAACGCTCAGGGTAATGACTGTTTTTTTAGATAAATAATGAAGCATCAAAGCGGCGATTCCGTAACAAAGTGCAATGCGCTGAAGCACTCCAAATATGCGCGTATTAGCGATGGGTTTCATAACCCATTCTCCAGCTTCATTTAATTTTACATATGGGAACCAATAAAGAAGGTATCCTATTAAAAAAATCAAAAATGTTCTTTTTAATATTTTTCTCAGTACGGCTGAATTTGTCATGTTTTGAAACTTGGGCATGGTGAATGCCATGGCGTTTCCTACTGCAAACAAAAAAGAAGGGAATACCAAGTCTGTTGGCGTGATTCCATGCCACGATGCATGCTCTAACGGTGCAAAGGCTATGGCTCCAGAGCCTTGGTTATTTACAATGATCATGAAGCATACAGTTATGCCTCGAAATACGTCGAGTGCTGTGAATCGTTGGTTTATCTGCATATTAGTTGGTTGATAAATGAATATACAAAAAAACTAAATTCAAAAAAAGCTTGGCTGAAATCAACGATAACTATCCTAGGAATTGATCAAAATCTTCCTCAGCAATAAAAAACTCATTCAGCCTACCATCTGTATCCGCTTTTTTTCTTTTTATTAGAATGGCATCTTCCTTTTTTGAAACAAGTGCAAATTTTTCGTTGATCGAGCGGAGCGTATCGCTTCGTTTTCTTTTTTGCATTTCAGTTGTCTTGTTGGTCATCCCTAACAAATGATTCAATTCATCAACACTTGTGTATCTATTTTGAGTTTTACTGTTCGAGATAAGCAATGAAATGAGGTCTAGCTCTATGCTTGAGTAAATACGTTGATTGGGGTATGATGATTGCAAAGGCGGATCCGTCAAATTCTTTTTTATATCATTTGTGGATTTTTTTCTTTTCTTTAAAACATAAAAAAATAATCCTCCGAGAACAATTGCCGCAAAGGCTGCGGTTAAGCTTTTGGCATAAAAACCGCTATTTGACAGTTCTACATATATTTTTTTATTGGTTGCTATAAGATTTTTGGATGTCAATACTATTGAATCAATTCCAACAACATTTTTTTTACCTAAATAAATCGTTGAATCTTCGCTCCAAATAAAATTATAGGAAAAAAAGGCATTAAGAAGTTGCGAATAATGTGCATCGTTAAACGCATAAACTTTATTTTCTTTAATATTCCAGAGTTCAATTTTGTTATTGTTGTTTACAAATAATCCCATTTTGGTATTTGCAATCAAGCTGCCTAAATTAAAATATTCTGCTATGTTCGGATCTAAAATTCCCAGCGTTTTCCAATCTCTTTTTTCTAAATCAAGCATCATCACACTATCCACTTGCTTTGCACCAACACCATCTGTATCTTTTTCAGCTTCATTCTCCTCAAGATGTCTTAGTGTAATAATTCTTCCTTCATTGGCGTCCATCCAAATCGAAGGACTACTTAATTTGATAACAGGAACTTCTCTGTTTACTTTGGCTATATCCCACTGTTTTAATGACTCATTGAAAATTCTAAGGTGTCCATTCCATCGCCAAAACCCATACCCTCCAATATTATAAAGTGAATTTTTATATACAAAGGGGGAGCAGTTTATGTTGTAACCAAAATGTTCCGTTGAATCAATTCTTACAAAAGTCAACGAATCCTTGGTTTTGTTTTGTTCTTTGAATTTATAAACAATACCCGAAGCGTTTAGGTAAACATATAAATCCTTTTTTGATTTGATAAGATCCTGACCATAGGTATGAAATGGCGAGTCTATTATTGGCAGGTATTTAATATTTCGGCCTGGAGAATAATTAATATGTCCAATGTCTTCATTTGACAATAAAATTCGGTGATAGCTGGAATTTGATGGTATTTTATATTGTGGTTGTTGTGCAAAAAGAGCAGCATTGCTTATCAGCAAAGAAAAAACCTGCAAAAATATGATCCCTAATTTATGCATACTTTTTTTAGTTTAAGGTTTAAAGTTTAAGGTTTTTGGTTTAATTGTTTGTTTGAAACTTTCAACTTAGAACTTTCAACATTTATGCATACTCTTTTTAGTTTAAGGTTTAAAGTTTTTAGTTTTTGGTTTAATTGTTTGTTTTAAACTTTAAACTAAAAACTTTAAACTACCTCCGGTCTCATCATTGGAAACAACAACACATCTTGAATGGACGGTTGGTTGGTGAGCAACATGCAAATCCTGTCTATCCCAAATCCAATACCTGCGGTAGGTGGCATTCCGTATTCAAGTGCTCTCAAGAAGTCATGGTCAATGAACATGGCCTCATCATCTCCTCTTGCCATCAATGCCACTTGGTCTTCAAACCTCGCTCGTTGGTCAATCGGGTCGTTTAACTCTGTA